>JACMIS010000348.1 GCA_014381035.1 Armatimonadota bacterium | reverse complement strand
CTTCCAGGATTGTGCCTTGCCGAGTTTTTTGGTATAGTCGTCCGCCGGCAGAGCGAGCGCGGTTTTGTTGCTCGGAGACGGATCAGAATGGGTCGGTATAGCCGCCTGACTGACGGCTACGGATAACAGTAGCACGATAATCATCAAAAGAGGTCGATGAGGCTTCATATCAGTAGTTGTCCTAATTTATTTTGCATTTAGAAATGGCTTGAAAGCAATTCGCAAGTATCGCCCGACTGTTGCCAAACTCTGACACACGCGATAGCACAAGAGTGACTTTTCTACATAGTCGCCTGCCTGTAACCATTCGTACTTGAGCTTGCGCCATGATACACCCAAATGCAAATTCATATTGCTTCTTAGGAGGATCACTGACATGGAGTTGCCTCCGGTCGGCGTATTGTTTCATTTCACCGTTGTGCCGAATACTGCATCGGCGATAAAATCGAAAACGAGCCGATGATTACCCGATCCGAGAAGCCGATTTACCCGACACCGATACGTTGGACCCGCGACGAGTATCACCGTTTAGGAGAGTCCGGCGTTTTTGGCGAACGGCGGGTCGAACTACTGGAAGGGGCGATCATCGAAATGAGTCCCGTGGGCAGACGCCATTGGGTGACGACAAACCTCGTGGCAGAGGCACTGGAACAGGCGTTCGGGAACGGTTATTTCGTTTCCGTGCAAAGCCCGATCTATCTTTCGACATCGGAGCCGGAACCCGATGTCGCAGTTCTGAGAGGTTCGCCCCGCGACTATGCGGACACACAAACCACGACCCTGCCCGAACTGGTGGTTGAGGTCGCCGACACCTCGCTGGAGTACGACCGACGGCAAAAGAAAGCGATCTATGCACATGCTGGAATCGGCGAATACTGGATTGTGAGTATAGAGAGCCAGACCGTGGAGGTGCGACGGCAACCCGACACGGTAGCGGGGATATATAACATCGAAACCATGTTCGGGTGCGGCGAAACGATCACGCCTATCTCACTTCCCGGTGTCGCTATCGCCGTGGATGATCTGTTGCCGTAAAGCCGATGGCGAAAAACCTCGTCTACTACACGGTTTTCGGCGACGACCCGTATTACGAGAATCTGCGCACTTCGATAGACTCCCTGCGTGACATCGGCAACTTCCGCGGCGAGATTCTGGTCTTCTCCGACAAGCCGGTGACATATCGCGGCGCGAGCAACATCGTTCTGCCGATGCCCAACTCGGTCGAGTCGATCCAGTTACGTATCACCTGCTACAAGCATTTCGACTTCTCTGCATACAACCGGATACTGTTTCTCGATCTCGACATCATCGCGTGCCGGGACATGAACTGGCTGTTCGACCGCGACGAAGATTTCACCTACTTTTCCCAGATAGACCACTATTTCACGACCGGGGTCATCAACTGCTCCTATATGGATTGGCGGACGATTCGGAAGCACTGGTGGAAGCGACCGCTCAACGCCGGGCAGTACCTGCTTTCCGGGCGACGGTTCCGTGCCGTGATGGAACAATGGGAGGAAGTCTGCGACCGGTTCGCGCACCGGCGGGTGTTCGAGTTGAACTTTTCCTTCAAGAGAGTGTGGCGGGACCAGATCGCGTTCAATTACCTGATCCGCACCGGGCGGTTGCAGGGGGCGCATCTGGACGACGTGGTTCGCTTTCCGATTCGCCCCGTATCGCTCCGCCCGTCGCGCTACACCCTCTGTCATTACGCCGCGTTCCCGGTCAAAGCCGCCGGAGCCGCCATGCGCCGTCGCTACCAATGGATCCTCGCTGGAAACGGCACAGCGGACAGCGTCGCGCTATATAGAGAAAATAAACGTTGACACAAGAAGTCACTTGTGGCGACGTCGTCTTCGCTGGGGCGGCGGTGCCGCACTCTGCGGATTCTCTGTCGGTGCCCCGCGGCTCTCCAACGTTACAAAAGTATCGGAAAGGAGAATGTCACAGCGTATAATATCACTGTGCCCGTTTGTCACGGGTCGGTAGAATAGGACGTGACGGGCAGAAAGGTAGCGCAGTGAACATGGCGGATTTTCGTGTGGATAGTAAATCGGGACATTACCCGATTGTGTATGTGCGTGGTTTTACCCCCACTAAAGGCTCCCGCGAGGATGCTTTCTACGACGCGTACTACGGTTTCGCGGAAACGTCGGTGGAGAAGCGGCAAACCCTGCCGCGCCACGAGGACGGGGTGACGCCGTGGTACCAGGAACCGGAACTTTTCGAGGGGCAACTGATCCGTTTCCTGAAGGAGGAGGGCTACACCGATGCGACGAACGGGGGATTGGGTCTGGCGACGCGTAGCAAAAGCAACCCGGCGCGAAGTCTTTTCATCTCGCGCTTCTACGACACCGATGTTCTTTCCGGCAATCTGCGCGACATTACCGACCATGCCGAGGATCTGCGGAAGCTGGTGTGTGAGAAGATTCCGAAGCAACTCAAGGAGGCGGGCGTCAACCTCGGCAAGGAGGACGGGGATTATCGCGTCATTCTGATCGCGCACTCGATGGGCGGGCTGGTTTCGCGTTGCCTGCTGCAGAACCTGCTCCCGCGCGCCGGGCAGGACCCCGAACGGTGGGTGCACCGGCTGGTGACTATCGGCACGCCGCACCGGGGCATCGAACTGGACGCGGTTCCTGACGCGTTAGAGGAAGCATTGATGGGCGGCTTGAACGCGCTTGACTCGGCGATCTTTCGCCCCCGGCGGATGCGTGAATATCTGAAACTGCCCGCCGAAACGGATCTCGCCGATTTGAACAGCAAGTTCGCGCCGGAGAAATGCTTTTGCCTGATCGGGAGCGACCACGAAAACTATTCGGTCGCGTTCGGCATTGCCAAACGCGGTGTCGGCACCCACAGCGACGGCTTGGTCAAGCAAAGCAACGCCTATATCAAGGGGGCGTACTTCGCGAATGTCCACCGGGCACATAGCGGGCGGCGCGGGATCGTCAACAGCTTCGAGAGTTATCAGAACATCCGGCGGTTCCTGTTCGGAGACACGAAAGTCTCGCTGACGATGGAAAATGTGCAACTGAAAACCCCGACCCCCCCGAGGAATATCACCGCGTTTTACGACGTTGAGTTCTCCCTGTCGGTGCGCGGGACGGGGGTGTTTCTGCATCAGCGGCGGCAGAATCCGTGCGAGAACGCGATGCGCTACGACCGCAAGGGGAGTGATCTGTGTAATCCCAAGACGGGCGAGCCGGTTTCTGTCATTCCACTCCACACGGCGTTCATGGACACGAAACTCCAGCGGCGCGGGGAACCGTGGTCGCACTTTTCGCTCGGCTTTCGGGTTTCGGAGCATCAGGTGCGCGACGGTTTTTTCTGGGACCACGAGTATCCGGAACGGACGATCTACAGCGAAACACTCGAAGTGCGTGTCGGCAACGAGGACACGGCAAGCGACGCGATCCTGGTGCAATATCGCTGGCTTTCGGACGGACCGGAATGGCAAGAGGCAACGATAGACATCGCCGACGGACGCTCGGCAATACCGCTTCGCGAGTCACAGACGTTCGGCGGGACCTTGCAGATCCGCTACGAGCCGTGGGGGACGAATCCCGCGAGCGACGCGGACACTGACACGAACTTTATTGCTGCTATCCTGAACGGCTAATTCCCCGACACCATAAGGAAAAACTAAATGGCTCTATTGAAAGATGAATGGCTCCCGAATGCCAGCATGAAGCGCGTCATTACGCACTGGACGGTCGGAAAGCACAAGGCAAGCGATTTCGAGCGCGAACATTACCATTTTCTGGTCGAATGGGATGGTACCGTGGTTCGTGGCGACCGGAGTATTCTGGACAATGCCAAAACAAGCGACGGGGTATATGCGGCGCACACGTTCCACTGTAACCAGGGTTCGATTGGCATCGCGGCGTGCTGTATGCTTGGCACGAACGAGCGACCGTTCCGCCCCGGCAATTTCCCCCTGACCGAAGCGCAATATCTCGTGATGGCTTCCGTCGTCGCCGAACTGTGTCGCGCTTACGATATTCCCGTCACGCCGCAAACGGTGCTGGGGCATGGCGAAGTGCAGGTGAATCTGGGCATCCGGCAGAGGGGGAAATGGGACCCGATGGTATTGCCCTGGGACCCGAATCTTTCCTTCTCCCAAGTCGGAAACTACTTCCGTTCGCTGGTGACACGCGCTCTGGAAGGCAAGCCGAACGATGAAGAGGAAGTGGACGAGGGAAACACGCCGCTACTGGTAAAAGCACGGGTGCTGGGCGAAACATTCACCGATGCGATTCTGGAGGACGGGAGCAGTTATGTCAAGATTCGCTCCGTTGCCACGAAGCTGGGCTGGCAAATCCCCAAAGCGACTGATGAGGAGGTAACGCTACAGATCGGCGATGGGGAGAAGCAAAAACTGCCGATGAAACTGGTGCGTGGGAGAGGCTATGTTTCCGCCCGCGACCTCGCCGAACTACTCGGAAAGGAACCCTCCTGGGACAAGGCGACCCGGACCGTGATCATTGAATAGTTGGTTTCGGGCTTCCACCCCGCCCCTCCCTTAAAGATTGAGGGAGGGGCGGGGTGGAAGTTTGAACCTTAGTTCGCCGTGATCGCGTGTCCCGCTCCGGTCCACAGGTCGAGTTCGCCTTCCAACTCGATTTTCAACACCGTTGCCAGCGGGTCGTGCGCCGCGTCCGGGACCGCGATCCAGAGGACGCCGGGAACGTTCACCCAGTCCGCCCCGCCGATCTTGCGGAACGACAACTCGCCTCCATCGCCGTTGCCGACTGCGGAAACGCGCTTGATCTTGTTGCGAATCCCCTTTACCGCGAAACCATCCACGACTTTGTCGAACACAAAAACGTACAGTGTTTTCCGGTCCGTGGAAAGCGTGCTCGCCCCGTAGCAGTGACCGGGAGGCAGGCCGGCATCCGTTCCCCAGATCGCTTCGTGGTATTTCGTGTTCCATGCGCCGAACGCTTCCAAACGCTCGACCTGTTCCGGCGGAATCGTCCCGTCTGCCTTCGGACCGATGTCGAGCAAAAGATTGCCGCCCATGCCGACGACCTCCGCGAACAGGCGGACGATTTCGCGCACCGATTTATAGTTGTTGTCGCGACCCTGATAGCCCCACGAATCGTTCATCGTGACGCAAAACTCCCACGGTCCCTGCGGGCGTGCTATCGGTTGCCCCTGCTCCGGTGTCGCGTAGTCGCCGTGCGTACCGAGGCGCGAGTTGATGATCACATTGGGAAGAAGCCGCCGGAGCAGGTCGCCGGTTTCGTCGAAGTCCCACCACTCGTGCGGCGGGGTCCAGTCGCCGTCGAACCAGAGCAGGTCGGGCGAAAAACGGGTGCAAATCTCGGTGAGTTGCGCCCGTTGAAAAGCGACAAACCGTTTCCACGCCGCGTTTTCCTTGCCGCCTTCCCACGCCTCAAAATTAGCCGTCGTCAAAGACTGTTTGGTACGTTCCCCGACCGGCACCGGCGCGTAATCCGGGTGCGACCAGTCGAGGTGCGAAAAATATAAACCGACTTTGACTCCCTTTTCGCGCAATGCCGCGCAGTACGGTGCGATCAGGTCGCGTCCTGCGGGAGTCCGTTTCACGACCGAGAGATCGTTTTCCGCCGTGTCGTAAAGCGCGACGCCGTCATGATGTTTTGTCGTCAGAACGGCGTACTGCGCCCCGATCCTTGCAAACAGTGTCGCCCACGCCTTCGGGTCGTAATGCGTTGCGGTAAAGCCGTCGCACTGCTTCAGATAATCCGCATAGGAAATCTCGTCATTAAAGAAACTCCACGATTCCGGGATGCCGTTCACGGCATAGATGCCCCAGTGAATAAAAATGCCCAGTTTCGCGCTCTCGAACCACGGTTGTATCATCGCTTCTAACTCCCTTGTTTTTTTGGATTCAACCACAGAGGTCACAAAGTTTAAGAAGGGGCACAAAGGGGTTTTAAGTTTTGCGCTTCCGGATTAGCCGGATCGCCTTGCTGTGTCGGTGTACTCTAACTTATAAACCCTCTGTGTCCTTCTTAAACTTTGTGACCTTTGTGGTTGAGTCGAATCCGCTATAAATACCAGCGCACCATTTGACGCCATTCGCGCGCCCGGTGCGCCTCGCCTTCCCAAGTCGTGAAGGTATGCGGGATGTTTTTGTCGCGCATTACTTGCGAAAGGCTTCGATTGTTTTCGAGAAAGGTGTCCTCTTTTCCTATCACGAAAACAATTTCCATCTGGCGAAGTTGGTTCAGCAGGGTTTCGTCGGTGAGTTGGGGCAGGTAATGGAGGGGATTATTGAAGTAGATGAGGTCGTCGTAGTGTCCGTCGAACAGACCACGGAAGGAACCGAGGGTCTCGGTCAGGTCGTAGCGTCCCGACAGCGCGACGACCTTGCCGAAAATATCGGGGTGTCGGAGCGCAATATTCATCGCATGGTATCCGCCGAGGCTGCAACCATGCGCAATCAGGGTAATGTCCGGGTTGACAGTGGCGGAGAACGGCGCGACCTCGGTCAAAATATAATTTTCGTAATCGAGATGCCGTTTCATGCGGTCGGCGGGAATCGCCCAGTCCGCGTAGAGCGATTCGCGGTCTACGGAGTCCACGCAGAAGAGTTGCAGGTGTCCGGCTTCGATTTTGTCCTGGAGTGCGGCGACCATGCGCCAGTTTTCGTAATCGAAGAACCTGCCGTCACGGGTAGGGAATACGATCACCCGTGCCCCGGCAGAGCCGAACACGAGCAGTTCCATTTCGCGCCCGATATGTGGGCTATGCCACTTGTGATATTCGCGCTTCATCGGTTGGGTGGTCAGGTTGTTAGGTTGTTGGCGACGCAGTCATCGCCGTCAGTCACACGGGTTACTAACAACCCAATAACCTACTCAAACAACGTTACCCGGTAGCGGGTGAGTATTTGCGTCCATAGGTCGTATCCGGCGCGGCTCATGTGAATGCCGTCTTCCGCCCACAGTTCCAGTCGGGGCGTACCGTTTTCGTTCAACATCTCGCTGTAAACGTCAATAAATAAGCTCTCCGGTCGCTCCAGGATCCGCTCACGTACCTTGTCATTCACCGCACGGATCCGGTTCATGACCGGGGCGCGGGCAGGCGATGGTTTGATGGAAATAAACGCGAACGGCACCCCGGGAAGCCGGTCGCGCACCATGGCATGAAGCCAGACGAACGAGTCGAACACGGTGTCTACCGATCTACCGTCGCCAAGGTCGTTCTCCCCCGCGTAGAAAACGAGCGACCGCACGGGCGGCGACTCGCGGGCGACCCGGCCCGGTAGGCGGTCAAAATAATGCACGCAGGACGCGAGCGTCGAACCGCCGAACCCGAGGTTCACGACATCCCGCCCCGGTCGCCCGGTAAGCGGTCCAATGTCAGCGGGCAACGTTTCCCACAAACGCACCGACGAACTGCCGTAGAAAAGAACGCTCCCCGGTGTCACCGGCATCGCCGCCGCTTTCGCTTCCAGCACACTGACTTCCGCTTCATACCACTCAAACACGCTTCCGCCTATCCCGTTTCTAAGTCCGCCTCGGAACCGAGCACAGTATAACATAAAAGTCCGGCGGCACGAAAGCCGACCGGCGGCGCAACATTTGTTGCGCCGCCGGTAAGCCGCTCCTCCGGGGTATTTCCACGTTTTTCGTCGGGGGTATCCATACCCCCGACCACTTGCCGGGTGTCGAAAAAGTCACGGGGCAAGCGTGTTGACCGGTTTGCGCAACTTGAACAGGTAGAAATCGTTCTTGCGTACGGTTCCCCACGATAGCCGCTTCACGGAGCCGTCCGCCATCGCGTAGTTCGCGCCGCCCGCGTGCCCCGGCGTGGTAGACAGCCCGAGCGCCCCGGCGCAACCGGTCGGCAACTGATCCTCCGCCGCAGTCGATTTCAGCCGCCGTCCGGCGAGTTTCCACGTGTCGCAGCCGACGAACGCCGAGGACGAAAGGCTCGACAGATACGAGGCGGAAGCGGCGTATTTGGTCCACCCCTCGACCAGCAGGATCGTTTCCGAGGTCGCGTCAACGTCGGCCATGGCGTGACCGACGAACGGCACCGTGTATGCTCCGCCGATCCCGGTGTTGGTGTCCGTGCCGCCCGCCTGTACGGTGTTTAACTGACCGACATACTGGTACGAGCGGAGCGCTCCCTTCGCCTTGTAGCTCCCGTCCTGGTAACCAAACGTGCTGGCGGGGGTGCGGTCGTATTCGTCGTCGCTCGGGCACTGGAACACTTTGTCGCTCTTGATATACGGCATGACCAGACCATCGTACGGGACGAAGTTCGTCGTGCCGCCGTTGACGGGGTCCGCCAGGCTACCCATGCCGGTGTACGTTTCGTCATAATCCTGCACGTACTGCACGAACGCCAGACCGATCTGCTTCATGTTCGACAGGCACGAGGTTTGCCGCGCCTTTTCGCGAGCTTGTGCGAAAACGGGAAACAGGATCGCGGCGAGGATGGCAATAATAGCGATGACGACGAGCAGTTCGATCAAAGTAAAGCCAGCGGCGGCTTTGGATTTCGTGGAGCGATTCATAGAGTAGCGTCCCTTCCTGCCCAGATCGTTTCTCACGGGCAGTCGTTATGATTTTAACTAACGTTCAGTTTATCGAATAATTTTGAAGAAATCCTGAAGAACACAGAAAAAATTTCTAGTCCCTATTATAGCAATTTTCGTGCCAGTAAGACATAGTGATGGTTTATTTGCCGCCGAACCAATACTAATCAGACCACATTGCACCCGGTGCTCCCTCACGAACCGGGTGCAATCAACTCGTCCAATCGATCCAAGTTGGTACAACCCGAAACGTAATCGCCTGTGCCATAGGGCGCTTGTCACAAGGAGTGTGCCACGGGGCGGGCGTTTCGGCTACAATGGGCGGGGGAATCTTGTTTTGAAAAGCCGTATGAGTTTAGTGTCATCGCGGGCGCTGGTTTGTTGCGTGATCGTTGCCGGCTTCGGACGCGAAGGAGCATGGGGGCAGGACTCGCCACCCGCCGAGATCGCCGCGAAACGCCTCCCGGCACCACCGACCGTCGCGACGCCGCGCGGCACCGTTGCCGCGTCGAAAACGCGCCTGATTCTGGTCAGCAGGAAACCGAACGCGATCACCGACGACGAGGCGTGGTTTACCCGAACCGGCGTTTCGATGCCGGACTACCGTTTCGGGGCGGCAAGCCCGGAGGACTACGGCGATCTGCCGCGCGGCGCCGTGCTGTCCTACAAAGGGACGCGTTTGCAGCGCGCCCTCAACACGGCGAACTCGGGCAGGAACCGCTTCCTCGCCATTTACGGCGAGGATTACGCGAACACACGCTACCTCGTCTGCGCGGACGGGCTGGGCGGCGAACTGGTCTACGCGCTCGATTTTTCGAGTTACCGCTCCCCGGCGAGCGGCACAAAAGCGATTCCCGACCGGCAGCCCATCGGGTTCGCCCACGAGGACAAAAACGGGACGCTCTACGTGTCCAATGGGATCAACGGCTATGCGAAAGAGGCGAAGGGCAAGACCGCGTATGTGACGGCGCTGGAGCCGAAGACGGGCAAACTGCTCTGGCGGAGCGGTCCCCTGATACAGAACGCAAGCACATTCGCGGACGCGGGCGAGGTGCTGGTTTGCGGGTACGGTTTCACGGCGGAACCGGACTTTTTGTACGTGCTCGATAAACGCACCGGGCGCAAGGTGCAGACAATCCCCCTCAAGAGCGGACCGTCGGCGATCCTCCGCAAGGGTGACCGTATATATGTCCGTTGCTACGACACGGACTATGTGTTCGCGATCAAAAGGTAAGCGGTTCGGCGGGTGAAACCCCCGCTTTCGATATGCAGTGGAATCGGGGGAAGCGGTTCGGGTATGCTTAGCGCATGAGTATGCCCCTTCCTGTTCTTGGTTTCGTCGGACTCGGCGCGATGGGCTTGCCGATGGCGACCAACCTGCTTCGTGCCGGGTATCCCCTGCGCGTTTATAATCGCACCGCGTCCAAAGCCGAACCGCTCGCCGTGCTCGGTGCGACGGTGTGCGAGTCGCCTGCCGAAGTTGCGGAGGGGGCGGGTGTCGTATTCACGATGCTCGCCGATGATCGCGCCGTGGAATCCGCCACCATCGGCGACGACGGGTTGTTGCACACCCTGCCACAGGGGGGAATCCATCTTTCCTGCTCCACGATCTCGCCCGCGCTCGCCCGACACCTTTCCACGCTACATGATCTGCACGACCAGCACTATGTCGCCGCGCCGGTCTATGGTCGCCCGCCGGTCGCGGAAGCGGGGCAACTCTGGATCATGTTGTCCGGCGCGGATGCCACGGTGCGGGAACGAGCGGGGGCGTTCCTCGCGCCGCTTTCCCATGCCGTGCGTGATTTCGGCGACGCGCCCGATGCCGCGCATGTCGTGAAAGTGTGCGGAAATTATATGATCGGCGCGGCGATAGAGGCGATGGGGGAAGCGTTCACGCTTGCGGAAAAGTCCGGCGTGTCGCGCGAGGACGTTTTTTCGTTCCTGACGCAATCGGTGTTCGCCTGCCCGGTCTACCAGAACTACGGCAAGTTGATCGCGGCGGAAAACTACGAACCGGCGGGCTTCACCCTGCCGCTCGGATTGAAAGATGTTTCGCTGGCGCAGACCCTCGCCGACGAAACGCTGACCCCGCTTCCGTTCGCGGGCGTACTGCGTTCCCAACTCACGGCGGCGCGGGCGAAAGGGCGCGATGAGCACGACTGGTCTACGTTGGCGCGGGAGGTGTCAGAGGCGGCGGGGTTGTTGCCGGATCGCAACAAAACGTCGTAACGCTCGCGCGTGGTCATCGTTCGCTAAACCGAGGGATCGCAGATCAATAGATAGGCGCAATCCGCGCAGTCGCCCGTGTCTTCCGGGTCGGCGGGGAATACATTCAGACGGATGCCGCGCAACGCCCGCTCGTAGTGGGACAGATGCGCCTCGCGGGCGCGGCGGGTGCTCGTGTGTTTTGCCGGTTCGATGACGCGTTCCTCGCCAGTCCGGACGTGCCGCACCCGCACCGCCGTACCGTCAGGGACTGCGGAGAAGAGAAGGGTGTTCACCGCATCCGACCTGCCGGTCTCTTTCGATTTGGAGAACGTGATCCGCTCGACCGTGCCGTCCGTGGCGATTCCATCGGCTTTCACCTCGATAGTGCCTTCCGCGAGGTCGAAACGGTACGGCGTCGCGGGCGTCAGGTTATGCGTGGATTGAATCGTCGCTATCACGGTCTCCCATTCCTTGCGGTAGGAAAGAAACCACGGGTCGCGGCTTGCCAATCCGTATTCGCGCCACGCTTCGGCGAACGCCGTCTCGGTTTCCGCGCCCCGCAATACCGAGCGGACCGCACGCTTGAGGGCGTCATACGCGGTGCGCTCCCGCGTGTCGCCGTAGCCGCAACGGGTTTCGAAGTAATAGCGACGCGGGCATCGCAGGTATCGCTCCAGTTCGTGGGCGGGGACAGGTGAGTTAGTGGTCAGTGCCGTCCCGACACCCGATGCGGCTTCCGGTTCCCTGTCACTTGCCACTTGCCACTGACCACTTGCCACTGACCACCTCGTATGTGTCACCTCCGCAATCGCTCCCAGCGGCGCGAGGAGCGGCGACGGTTGCGCGGCGCGGTTATCGTATTTTTCGGCGAGCGAGAGAAACAGATAGTCTCGGGCGCGGGTCATGGCGACGAAAAACAGGCGGGCTTCTTCGTCGGCGTCGCTGCTGGAATCGCCGCCCATCAGTGCTTGTGTATCGTCATCGTTTACCACGGCGGGGCGGGCTTGGGGCGGGAAACGTCCCTGTGACAGGTTTGGCACGAAAACAACCGGAAATTCCAGTCCTTTTGCGGCATGGACCGTGAGCACCTGGACTGCGTCGCTGCCCTCCTCGCCGGTGTCGTCGCTGTCGCGCTTTGGCTCTTGATTCAGTCGGGCGACACGGCGGACATGACGCAAGAAGGCTTCATTCGCGTTTTCTCCCGTGCCGACGAGAATCGCGGACTGTTCGCCGAATGTCTGTGCAAGGGCGAGAAGGGTTTGCACCGGGCGCGGGTGGGTGATGGTGCGGGCGATTCCCAACGTGCCGTAAAGCACGGCACACAGGAAATCGGCGGGCGTTGTTTTCGCCGTTAGATACGGCGGGAGGGTCCGACCGGTGCGTGTCGCCAGCGCGGATTGCGTCTCGACGGTAAGCGAGAGCAAGAGAAGCAGCTCACGCACCGTTTCATCGCGGAGCCACCCAAGATTATCCGCGCCTCCCGCGACGGGGATATCGCTCGCCGTCAGCGCGGCGCGGATCGATTTTGCCTGGGGATTGGTGCGGCATAGAACGGCGAAGTCCCGCCAGTGGTATTCCGGCTCGCGCTCTTTCAAGGCAAGGATTTCGCGGGCGATTCCGGCGGTCTGCGCTGTTTCCGTATCCGCGACGGCGAGAGTGACACACGGGGCAACTCCCCCGGACTGCCGGTTCGCGCTCCACAGGGCTCCGTTCTTGTCCGCGACCTGTCCGAAGCAGGAAACCAGTGGTTTGCGCGACCGATAGTTGACGGCTAAGTCCTTTCGGACCCCGCCGGGAAAGTCGGTCGTGAAACGCGTAACGTTCGCCGGGGACGCGCCGCGAAATCGGTAGATCGCCTGCCGTAAGTCACCGACACACCAGACTCCGTTTCCGTCGCCGCCGAGAAGTTGCACCAACTTGGCCCCGGCGCGGTTCACATCCTGATACTCGTCCACCAGAACATGCCGCCATCGTTCCTGCTCCAAACGTCGTACGGCGTCGTTTTCGGCAAGGAGCGACACAGCGCGACAAACGAGATCCGCCGAATCCAGAGCCTGTTTCTCGCGCAACGTTTTCTCGTAGTGGGCATAGATCGCGGAAACGGCGACCTGTTTCGGGTCGCCGGTCGCCTTTGCCCGCGTCATTGCGTCGCCCGGGGAAACCATCTCCTCTTTTAAACGACCGATCACCTGTAAACAGTCGCGGAGCGGGTAGGTCGGGTCGTGCGGAAACCAGAGCGCGTCGCCGACATCCGCGGCGATGCGGTTTTCCATCAGCGCGAACGTTTCCGCCTGCGACAGCAAAACCGGGCGTGGCGGCAGGTCGGCGACGCGATGGTAGCGTCGGAGCAAGTCCAGACCGAACGCATGAAATGTGCAAACGGCGACGCGATGCGCGACGGATTGCGGCAGATGCTTTGCGATCCGGTCGCGCAGTTCGGCGGTCGCTTTGCGGCTGAAGGTCAGGCAGAGGATCTGTTCCGGCGCGACGTTTGTTTCGAGGAGGTGCTTCACGCGGGCGACGAGGGTGCGTGTTTTGCCGGTGCCCGGACCCGCTCCCAGAAGTAAGGGACCACGCTCCATCGTTGCCGCCTCGCGCTGGGAACCGTCCAACGGAAGCGGTTCGGGAGCGACCGGTTCGGGGGATGTCGGCGCGGCGACGATCTCGGTCTGTAGCTGCCGGAACACGACGGACTGCGAGACACCGAATGCGCTAGCGATCTCCGGCGCGGTCTGCTTCTTCTCATAAAAGCAGCCGCGCACCACGTGTGACGGCAGCACCAACTCGCGGGCAAAAACATTCGCCTCGGTTTCGCGCCGCTCACGCGGACCGTACCCGACCAGAAAGGTTCCGGATTGCGTGTCATCCTCGGTGGTGCCTTCGTATTCGCCGGACGTAGTGTATTCGGGGTGCAGATGGTGGTGCGCCAATTCGTGGGCGACGAGAACGGCGCGTGTGGCGAGGGGCAGATCCTGCCGCACCCAGACGGCTTCCGATACGCGATCCAGCACGGCGTGCGAACCCGCCAGAAGCGAATCGCCCGGCGGGCGCGGATGTAGACTCAAGCCCGCCTCGGCGAGGGCGGTGGTGATCACGGTATCCGAGTCCGCTATTTCTGCGGTATCGCCGAGTAATCGGTGGCGCAGGGAGAGTGCCGACCGCCTTGCTCGTGTCCAAACGTCGCTCATGGGTTTCCTTCAAATAGAATAATCGGCGGGCAGAATGAAAAGCGGAACGGTGGTGCGGTTCAGTTTATCATGCAAGCCGCCGGCGAGGAAAGGATGAGGAGCAGGGAATAGCCGGACACGGGGCGATAACAGGCAACCGGTTGATCGCTTGAGCAAAAGGTTGCCTGTTAAAGGTATCTATTTAACACTGACTAATTGCCAGTGTTGCATCGGATTTCCCGAGGCTTTCTTCTGTTGTAAGCCCCATTCCGTGGTGGTGCCAGGAAGGTTACCGAGGCCCAAAACCAGACGGCTGTTCTGGTTGTACAGATAATAATACTCTCCGTCGGGTTGCAACACCCACCGCTGACCGAAACTGGCGGGTTTGGTCAGCGTCCCCTGGCTAATATTCCCCCCGACCTTTGTGGTAAGCGACTGCAGGGATTTGCCGTTGTTGGCATTGACGAGAGTGACCGAACCGTCGTCGGCATTTTTCCGGAGTGTCCATTGTTGGGTGACCGAGGAACCGGCTGCCTGGGGGGATGTCCACGCCCCATCGAAGGCAGATTTCTCATGAATATCGAGTGCCAACTTCGTGCTCCGGTTTACCAGCCAGTACCGTTGTGTGTCATTGATTTTTTCCAGAGGTTGATTCGTAAGAGCGGGAGAATCGACACTCCGGGAACTCGCGATGTCGGCTTTCACTGCCTGATTGCTGGTTGCTGTCCGGGTATATCGCGTGTAAACGACAGTACCGACGAGTAGCGATAAGCCGAGGATGAGAGCGGCGATACCGCCGGGTTTGAGAATGATTCGCATCTTGTCCCTCTACTTCGAGTGTATTCAGACCGCCTGTCTGAGGTTGCTAACTAAGAACCTAAAGCGTTTAAAATTCGCGAAAGTTCGGCACCGTTGACACGAGTCAGTGACTCGTGTCAATAGAGTGATATCAATATACTACAAGCCTGGCATTCTGTCAATGGTGGTCAGTTCGGTTGTTGCGCGGGGCGGTTCCGCACGGAAGACCTATCGCTTGTTTTTGCGGGAACCGAATTTGCCCCAGGTAGCCACCCCGCTCAATGGTCGGCAGTCGCGTACCGTGTCAGTCGCTGCACTCGGGGCGAAATCGGGATCGTGCCGGTAGAGCGAGCCTTTGTCGGCGAACCAGTTGTTGTTGCAATAGGTCGGCTCCCACCACATCGCGCCAATCGTCCAGGGATATTTGGCGAGACTGTTCCAGAAATGTGTGAGAAAACGGCTCTGTCGCTCCGCGGACGCGGGGGTGAAGTATTCGTCGGTATCGGTTCCGAACTCGACTATGAGGAACCGCTTCTTCCATTGCCCGGCATAGGGACCGGTTCTGAATTTTCCGTAGGATTCCAGCCGTTTTCGCATCGCGTCGAGCTGCTGCGTCAACGGCAACATCGCCTTATCGTAGGCTTCCTTGGTCTCCGCTGCGGGGTGGTGCGGATAAAACGAGCCGCCCATGATGTCTACCACGTCGCGCAGGTTGACGTCGCGGATGCGGGCGGGGATCGAGGTCATCAGGGGACCACGGGTGTCGCCGTAATAAAAATACTGATCCCGGTCGGCGTGTTTGCGGTTCGGTGCCTCGTCGTCGGTGCCGAAGATGCTTTTCGACATCCATTCGATCACGCCCGGATCGCTCGCGGCGTGTACGGAAAAAAGCGTTTTTTCGGCGGGTAAACCACGTTTTTTAATCACGTCCTTGGCGGCAAGGATCGCCGCCTTGAAAAAACCGGCGAATTTGGGGTAATTCCGAATTTCGCCCCCGGCGGTGGTATCGTTGGGGTTGGTTTTCGTATCCCGGATGTGCATCTTGCGATCCTTGCCCAGATACTGGTACACCATCCCGCTATTGGATTCGTTGCCGATGATGATGATGTCCGGCTGAATACCCGCGTCGAGATAGGCACCGACGTAAATGCGGGTTTTCTTTTCGATTTCGGCGCAAACCTCTGCATAGGTCAGGTTCTTCCATGCGTCCGGTACGTATTCGTGCCAGTTGTCCACGGGACCATCCGCGCCGAAATGGAGCGTCAGGACGACTTTCTGTCCGGTGGCTTTCAAGCGTTTCGCCGTGCGTACCTGCCGGTCCAGCCCGTCTTTATCCAGGCGGAAGTTTCGCTCGCGGTTGTTCACGTCGCCCGAGTTGTCCGGTCGAGGTGCTTTCAAGGAGTAGATGAAATAGTCGCCGACGCGCCCGGCATTGAACCCGTTCCGGGCAAAAAATGCGATGGGGTCGGTGGGCTTGTCCGCGAAGTCGAGGTAACGCCGACCGGGGATCGCTTCAAAACGCTCCAGTTGTGCGATGCACCCTCCGGCGATCATGAAGCGGCGTGGCGTCGGCACCGGATTGAAATCCTGCGCCTGAGTAGGCGATGCGGTAGCAAGCCACAGGACGCTCAGGGTCGCTATGGCAGGGATGGAAAGTGAGTGTTTCATTCTGGTACTGTAATTCCTAAATATTAACCGTGCGTACCGGGTCGGGTGGAACCCCGAAAAGTCGACGCTTTTCACTGCTTCACGCCGCCCGCCGTGATGCCGGAAATGAACTGCTTCTGGAACAGCAAGAACGCGATCACGAGTGGTAATGTCGTCAGCAAGCCCCCCGCCATCAGCATCCCGTAGGGCGTGCGGATCTCGCCGTTGAGCAGATAGATCACCACCGGTAACGTGAACATCTCCGGGGTTCGTAGCACGATGAACGCCCACATCAGGTTGTTCCAGGAGCCGATCAGTTGCATGATGCCGAGCGCGGCGAGAGCGGGGCGCGTGATCGGCAGGACGACGCGCCAGTAGATGCCGAACTCGCTGCAACCGTCGATGCGGGCGGCGTGGATCAGTTCCTCGGGAACATTCGCGCGGATGTACTGCCGCATCCAGAAAATCCCGAACGCGCCGACGGCACCCGGCAGAATCAACGCCCAGTAGGTATCTATCCAGTGGAGGTTAACCATCACCAGAAACGTTGGGATCAGCGTGACCGCGCCCGGGATCATCATGGTTGCCAGCACGAACGCGTACAGTTTGCCGTGTCCCGGCGCACGGGGGTAGATCGCGAACGCGTACCCGACCAGCGAGCACAGAAAGAGCGACAGGAGGACATGCCCTGCCGACGTGATCACCGAGTTCAGAAACGCACGGAGGAGGTTCGCCTGCTGGTACACGTCCACGAAGTTGCCGACGATAGCCGGCTCTGGCACCCATTGCGGCGGTAGCGCGAATATCTGTGCCTGCGTCTTGAACGCCGAGATGAGTAGCCAGTAGAACGGGAAGGCGAACACGATGGCGGCGAGCGTCAATACACCGTAACCGATCACGTTCCGCCCCAGATGCCGAAGAAGGTTCGTCTTCACCACGCGGGGTTCCCTTCTTCGGAGCGATTTAGGCGGTTGGCGAGCAGGGTCCCGATGAACACGAGCACGGCAACGGAGTAGGCGACACAGGACGCGTAGCCGAATTTGAACTGGTCGAACGAGATGTTGAACAGATACATGCCGAAGTTCAACGAGGACGTTCCGGGACCGCCCGACGTGAGAACGAAGATCTCGTCGAACATGTACAGGGTCCCCAGTAGCGATAGTAACCCGCAGAACGCGAACGTCGGCTTGAGCATCGGCAACGTGATGTGGAGCATCCGTTGCGTTGCGGTCGCGCCGTCTACTTCGGCGGCTTCGTAATATTCCGGGGGGATGCCCTGCAATCCGGCGAGAATCAGAATCATGTTGTAGCCCGTCCATCGCCAGATAACGAGCAGGGCTACCGAGATTTTCGACCATTGCTCGCTGGTCAACCAGGGGACAGCCTCGATGTGCAGGAACTGTAGCCCGTAATTGAGCACGCCCTTTTCGCCGCTAAATATCAAGCCGAACACCAGAGCGATCACGACCATCGGGGTGACGCATGGGAGAAACAGTGCCGCCCGGTAGAACGCTTTCGCTCTCAGCCACTGCGCATTGAGTAGTTGGGCGAATAGGAACGCCAGTACCATCATCGGCGGCACGTACAGGAGTCCGATGATCACGGTGTTGAGCAAGGCCCGCCCGAGCAATTCGTCTGCGAACATGGTTCGAAAGTTCGACAGCCCGACCCATTGCATCGTGGTCAGCCCGTCCCAACGCACGAAACTCAGGTACAGCGAAAACAGGAGCGGGTACAACCCGAACACGGCGAAAAACAGAAAGAACGGCGAGACGAACAGATAGAAATGCCGGTAGGGGTAAACCGAACGAAGCCAGGCGGAGTAGGCGGACTGCTTCATGGCTAGTTCCCGTCCCGGTTCGCGTCGCTGACAACGGAAACGTCGAGACGCTCCCGCAGTTTGCGCGTCAGTTCGGTGAGTACGGCGTCGTCGGTCATGCCTTCGCTCGCCCAGTGGCTGAGTCCCTGACGGGTATAGCCCGTAGCTTCCATCCAATCGCGCGTCCGGTTCAGCCGCGCGATCTTCGTAATGTCCGTAGCGAAAAGGCGACCCACGGGCTGACCGCCGAACAGCGGGTCGGGTTCGTCCATCACGCTATCCTGCAGAGCGGGCAGGAACGACGGATACAGGCTACTGGTTTTATATTGCGCCAACTGCCCCTCGCCCGTGCAGAGAACATACTCGATAAACGACCACGCCGCCGCTTTATTGGCGCACGATGCGGGAATCACCAGCACCGAACCGCCGCTATTGGCGACACGGAGACCACCTTTTGTGACGGCGGGTAGGCGGAACACGCCCCACTGCGTTTTTTTGCCGGGAACGTCTTTCGCCGTATCCTTGAGGGTTCCAGCGAGCCAGACCGCGCCGGGATAACTGGCAATCGAATCGTCTGCAAAACCCGCCATCCATTCCTGGCTGTACGCGGCGACATCGGAGTGGATGTTCGCCCGACGAATGCGCCGGATGACTTCCAATGCCTGTCGCGCTTTGGGGGAATCGAGGGCAAGACGCCCGTCTGCATCGAAAATTTGTCCGCCGGTTTGCTGGAGCAGGATCTCGAACATCGGTTCTAAGTCGTTGGAGCCGAGCGGCAGCATCTTTGTCCGCCCGTTCGACTTTGTCCGGATCGTTTCTCCGGCGCGAACGTAATCGTCCCAGGTTTCTATCGTCGCGGGGTCAATGCCATATTTGGCGAAAATATCGCGCTTATAGAACACCGCGCACGGTCCCGTGTCCCACGGAATCGCATACACCTTGCCATCAAGGGTACAGGATTCCCACTGTGCGGACGGAAACATCGCCTTGTATTTGGCGGCGACCGGTGTCAGGTCCGCGAGGCGACGCGTGGCGATATAGTGGGGGGCATCGCTGATTTGCAGTTGGGAAACGTCCGGTGCGCCGACCCCTGCCGCGAGCGAGAGCATCAGCCGGGTAGACATGCGTGCTCCGGTCATATCCACGGTCACTTGCACGGACGGGTTCCGCTTTTCATACGCAGGAATGCGCTCCTGTAGGGCCTTCGCGGCGATGTTCCAGCTCCAGACGGTGATTTCCCCGTGGGGGGGATTTCCGGTGTCAGCCGAGAGCACGCCTTCCGGTGTCATTTGAGTCGGCGTGCAACCCGCGACCATTAACAGGGCGCACGGAATGATCCCCCATCGGATCGTGTGGCGGAACCTGCTCATTTCTTGCTTTTGTACGCCACCAGGATAACGATGCGTGCCGACTGACCGGGGTACTTTTCCTGGACCTTCTGCTGATCCGCCGCGCTCAGTTTGGTTATGTCGCCCTTACACTGCACGGCATACTGGGAAACCCATTCGGGGATCGGGTGTTTGTCCAGTTCCATTTTCTGGGACGCACTCGGTGCCGGATCGCCAAGAGAGTTTTTCGCGAGCCAGCCGACGGCGACAATCGCTCCGACGATGGCGATGATGCTGGCGATCATGATCAATTTCTGGCTATTCGTTTGATTCAGGTTTTCGATGCTCATAGGGTTCACGTTTTCGTGTTCGCTCTAAATTTCTGGAAAGAACTGGGTTCGTAAGGATGGGTAGATGGTAGCGAACCGTTATCGTCTACCACAGTCAATTCTGCCGTATAAGTCTCATAGATCTCGATGACAGGCGCGGCTTGATTGTCTGTTTGCGACCAGGCATCGGCGGGCAAATAGATCGGCGCGTCCGGCGAAAGCGGCAGGATCTTGAGCAACAGTTCGTCCGTATAAATGCCCGGTGCGGACCGCCGTAGCCCGATCTCGAACGGGTCGCCGTTGTAGAAATTGTCGTTCAGCAGGACGCCGTTCCGGTAAATACGCGCCACATCGCCGTAATAGCGAATACGGAGGATGAGATCGCGGGTGAGATCCTCGGGTTGCGGCAGGACGATCCGCCAGACCGCGGCGTTTCCAAAGTCGTCGTCCGTGGGTGCCTCGGCGACACCTGCGCTTCCCATCGAAACGGGTCGTGGCGTACCCGCCGCGCGAATCTGTTCCACGCTCACGGGAAGTGTGGCGGCGGGTGCGTCCCGAACGATGGCGAAGTGCTGGAACAATCCGTCGTTGGTCGGCTCCAACGTCATGCTCTGATCCATCAAGGCAGGCGCAGGTAAAATAGACACCGAAAAGTCTGCCGGGTCCGTCGCGCTAAGACGGACGGAATCGTCGCCGCAGATCAGTGTTGCGGCGCTCAGAAAAAGCCGTTCCTGCCCCCGTAATTCCGCTTTCCAGCACGTCATCGCCTGCTTCTCATCCAGTAGAATCACGACCAGTCGGGTGTTCGCCGGGGTGCGCAACCGGATCGCCGCGTCGGTTCCGGGAGTGATCCGTGCGATTCGGATTTCCGAGGCAGTTGCCGTGACGGTACCGGTAGTCGATTCCACGGTCGCCGTCGCGTCAAAGACGAATTCGGCGGGCACATCGCCCGTGGTGGAAAACACGACGTAGGTCGTCTGCCCCGCAGTGAGGCGACAGAGGGGTTGCGCTGTCGCATAGATCAGGTCGGCACCGTTGAACGAAAGATGAAGGGGCCAGAAGAAACTGGAATTCGCCGGTATGGTTACCGGTCCCGACGGAACGCAAAGCGTTCCCCCGCCCAATCGTATGTCGAAGCGGACATTTGACTTTGGGGGCATTTCCGCGAGCCGCTGGTAATTGTTGACGAAAAGGAAGCCGCTTCGCCCATCGGTGCGAACCGCCCAGCGCAGCGTCGAATCGTCGGCCGTATTTTTGGGCAGCATTTCGGGCAGAAACGTTGGCATGGTCGAAAGTGCAGGTCCGAAGTCGCGCAGGAATTGGTGCAGGCAGCGTAGCGAGTGATAATGCGGGCGTACCTGCCCGAACTCGCCGAGCGGTGCCTGAAAATCGTAGGTTTTGACCGGCAGATCGTTCCAGTAGTTTGTTGCCTGCGATTCCTGTAATGTCGTTAATTTTGCCTCGGGGTTGGTGCCCCCGTGGTACATGTAGTAGCCCTGCAGGTTATTGCCGGAGCCGATCTTCGCCAGGGCGAGCGCGGTAATGTCGGCGGGAGCGATGCGGATGCGGCGGTGGTAACTCGGCATCATCCCGCCACCGATCTCGCAGGCGAAGTACGGATAGTAGCGGTTTTCCGGCTCCTCGCCGATTTCGCGGACGCCCAACTGGTCGGTGGCGACACTCACATCCGCACGGACAGTGCGGAAAAGGAAGTTCTCGGCGAATCCGGGCGGCATTTCGGATACGGCTCGGTCCCAGAAGCCGTCCGGGTAGCCGCCGAAAAGCGGCATCAGTTCGCCGGGTGGCGGGGCGGTGGTCAACTCGGGCCAGCCGGTGCGCGTATAAAGGGGGACATCAATCCCGGCTTCGCGGGCGATGTTTTTCAACGTCAGAAGGTGTTCGGCGGGACCGCCATACTCGTTCTCGCACTGGAACCCGATCACCGGACCGCCGTCCTTCCAGAGTAGTCCTTCGATCTGGCGGGCGATTTGCTCGTACAGGCGGTGTGCCGGGCGCAGATATGCCGGGTCGTCGCTGCGGGGCTGGCATCCGCTCGCCAGTAGCCAATCCGGCAAGCCGCCATTTCGGACTTCGCCATGGCACCAGGGACCCCCACGGACGACCGAATACAGACCCAACTCGCCGCAAAGGGCGACAAACTCGCGCAGGTTCCGCTGATCGTGCCAATCGAACTCGCCTTCGATCTCCTCATGATGAATCCAGAAAACATACGTGGCGACGATGTCAATGCCGCCCATCTTCATTTTCAGGAGTTCGTCGCGCCATTCGGTCCGGGGGTAACGCGCGTAGTGAAACTCGCCCATCACGGGGAGCCACCGTTCGCCGTCCCGGAGGAGGCTACGCGAATCTACGGTGATTTCCTTTCCTTCGGGGGAGCGCGACGCCCCCATGCGGAAGCGAGCGTCAACCGCACTGGAAAACGGTGTCGTCGCGTCAACGACGTTCGATTCGGAACCGCTCGGATTCCGCGTGGATGGAAAAGTTTCTTCAGTGAACAAAATAATACTCTCTTGTTGTGCCCGGCGACGTCGCCGGGCACAGGCAAACGCTAACGGGACTACTTGTAAAGGGATTCGGTCTTTTTCAAACTCGCCAGTGCGTTCGCCTGATAGGTGCCGCCGTCGAGATAGCTGCTCTGGTTCGAGTAGGGCGCATCGCTGAACGGCAGTTGGGTGGTGGTCCACATGTTTGTCGACGCGCTGCCACCATCCGCAGTCGCCAGGGTCCGCAGCGGGGACAACGATTTGACATGCCCGTCCGCGAAAAGATAGTTGCTCTGTCGGGCATGACCGGCGAACATCCAGGGGGTCGGTCCGCCGGACCACAGTCCCTGCGAAGCGATGGCGAAATCCCATGCGTCCCAGTCGGTCCCGCTTTCGACAAGTACGATAGTGCTCGACGGCGCGACCAGGCTGGCGTCCGCAGTGCATCCGGCGTTGCTGATCGGGGTGTCGTCGCAACCGGTGCCCAGATTCCGCAACGTGCTCGCGACATAGGAGTGGTGGGTAGCGGACTCGTTGAACCAGGTGTCCTGAGGAATGTTGGACGGGCAGTGCCAGAGACCGCTGCGACTTGTGCCCGGCTTCATTTTGACGTAGGTGTCAACGAGATTGTAGTACGGGACGTAGGTGCCGCCGTTGTCAATGGTCCATAAGGGAACCCAGGCTTCGTCATAGTCCTGCTGGTACATCATGGAAGCGATCCCGATCTGCTTCAGGTTAGATACACAGGTAGCCTGACGGGCTTTCTGTCGTGCCTGAGCGAACACAGGAAACAGGATAGCAGCGAGGATCGCGATAATGGCGATGACGACAAGCAGTTCGATCAGGGTGAAGCCGTTCGCTTTGCTTCGATTGGTGTACCGATAACTCCAATGTTTCATAACAGTTTTCCTTTGGATAATAGATTGTAACGGGAACGGGACAACGACCCGGCGTCATACCCGTATTTGTATATTGGTAGCGCGTACAGGCACTACCGCTGTTGTGAGGAATCCCGCCCCACAAATTTGGCGTTCATTCGTATATGCTGGCGTTGCGTCTCCGCTGGGTTGTCCAGACAGTTGACCATCAGTCTCCATGCCCCCGCGCACATCTGCTCCACGGGTTGAACAATGGTGGAAAGAGACGGGTTCATATACTCGCCCTCTTCCAACCCGTCGCAACCGACCAAGAGCACATCTTCGGGGATCCGATAGCCGATCCCGCGCAGGGCGAAACTCGCGGCGACTGCCATCTCATCGTTCCAGCAAAACAGGGCGTCCGGGCAACCTTCTTGCGCGACATAGGTTTGTATCGCTTTGACGCTCGCCCGACGACTACCAGGGCTGCCAGGAATCACTTCGAGCGGGTATCCTGCTTCGTGCATCGAACGCCGATAGGCAGACAGACGCGGATCCAGTTGTCCCTGAGCGGCGAACGATTCGAACACGTCTTCCGCTTCGTGTATCCCGGCTCCGAAAATCGCGATGCGCCTCCGCCCCGAGTCCATCAGGTGCAGGAAGGCATCGTGCGCCGCTTGCTCCAGATTTACCTCGACGCGGTTTGTATTCGGTACGGTAAACACTCCGACCGAAACAATCGCTTTCCCTTTGGAGATGTTACTCTCGATGGATGAATGAAAAACCGCGGGCATGTCCACCAGGATGATTCCGTCCGTCAGGCTGCTCGATATTGCGGACAGATCTGTCTCGACACTCTCGGTGCCATTACGCCCGATGGTGGTCGCCACCATCCGGAATCCGTTCTCATTCGTCTGCCGTTCCATCACTTGCAGAATGTGTGCGTTGTGGGCACCGATACGAACCGGGAACGCCACGGTGATAGCCTGAGTACGCCCCGACCGGAGGGCTTTCGCGGCGGCATGGGGGCGATAGCCCAGTTCCTGAGCGGCGTACCGGACTCGCTCACGAGTCGCTTCGGGAATCGCGATATCATGGCGCTCTCCCAAAACATACGTCACTGTGGTCTTCGAAACACCCGCCTGCCTGGCAACATCGTCGCGCGTTGATCGTCGGTTCATTGACTATAATACCCTACCCTACTGATTGCAGTCACTGACTTGAGTCAGTAGGACGTTTCTACAATACAATAGATCGTCTAAATTGTCAATGATTATTTTTCCAGTAGCCGACTTGCCGTAGAACACTCGTGGTCTTTCTTGACACCAGCCTTTTCTGCCGGTATACTCCCTCGGTTACGCGGTAGGTCGTGTGAGGGAATTCGCTGTCTCACGGCTTGCGCGTGCGGGACGAGTCCGGGTGACGTTTTCGTATACGTCTTCCTCGGCAAGTGTCCCGGCATATTGCGAAATCAGACCGCAATTTGCGAGCGAACAAAGCAACCGATAGAAAGAAACCTTATGCCGACAATCAGCCAGTTGGTGCGAAAAGGGCGCGATCAGGTCAAAAAGAAGTCCAAATCGCCCGCCCTTAAAGGCAACCCGCAAAAGCGTGGCGTCTGCCTCATCGTCCGAACCATGACTCCGAAGAAACCGAACTCGGCTCTTCGCAAAACCGCTCGTGTGCGCCTCGCGGGAACCGGTACCGAAGTTACCGCTTACATCCCGGGCATCGGACACAACCTGCAAGAACATAGCGTCGTGATGATTCGCGGCGGTCGTGTGAAAGATTTGCCGGGTGTTCGTTATCACGTCATTCGCGGAACGCTTGACGCTTCCGGCGTTGCCAATCGTAACCAAGCCCGCTCGAAATATGGAGCGAAACGACCGAAAGGCGGGAAATAGAATTTTTAATTTTAAGTTTTGAATTTTGAATTAACTCAAAACTTAAAATTCATAACTCGAAGGAATTATGCCAAGAAGAAGAGTTGCAGAAAAAAGAGATGTTTTGCCGGACCCGATTTATAACAGCGTGGTCGTTACGAAATTTATCAACGGCATTATGTGGCAGGGTAAAAAAACGGTTGCCGAAAAGATTTTTTACGGGGCGATGAAACAGGTTGCCGATAAAACGGGCGAAGAACCGCTGAAGGTTTTTAAAAAGGCGCTTGAAAATGTTGCGCCGACTCTGGAAGTCAAATCACGCCGTATCGGCGGTGCGACTTATCAAGTCCCGCTTGAGGTTACGCGCGACCGGAAAAATACGCTGGCGATTCGTTGGATTGTTTCATACGCACGCGGGCGCGGCGAAAAAACGATGCAGGATCGTCTGGTCGGCGAATTGATTGACGCGATGAACAATCGCGGCGGTTCGGTGAAAAAGAAGGATGAAGTTCACCGAATGGCAGAGGCAAATAAAGCGTTTGCCCATTACAGATTTTAATGAATAGTGAAGTGCTAAGTGTTAAGTGCAAAGTTTTCTGGCTTTTCACTTACCGTTTACCACCTATAAAATGGCAAACACTAGTTTAGACAAATTTAGAAATATCGGTATTAT
>JACMIS010000044.1 GCA_014381035.1 Armatimonadota bacterium | reverse complement strand
TCGCCCTGCGCGAACGGTGTGTTGGGCGGCAGCTTCTTTACGGGCAGTTTCAGCGCGTCCGCCGTCGCCTTCGTGATCGTCGTCGCGTTCGCGCCCGTGTCCAACAGGAACGAAAACTCGCGCGGGGAGTCGTTGATTCTGACTGTGATAAGCACACCGCGCGGTTTGCCTAACGAGGGTGGGAACGAAAACTTTTGTCGCGTGTACGCGACGTCGTCCGTCAGGACGCCTTCCAGCGATTGGGCGGAAGAGGGGCCAGTGCAGATCACCCATAAAAGTGCGAGAAGTGTAAACTTTGTGATGTTGCGATGCATACTTACCCTTCTCTCGAACAGGGGCGCGGGAAGCCCGCGCCCCCTCGTGGTTCGACGAATACCGAACCAGCATAGGAACATGTCTAGGGATAATATGTCCAGCCCAGCGTTTTCTGTCCCTTGTCGTTGTACCCCACGGCGACGCTATTCCTTTTGTCGATTTATATCCGAGACCTACGCTGGACAGATTGCCGATGTTGGTAGAGTCGCCCCATAGGAAACCATTGTCTCGGGGATAGCCGTTAAGATCGAATGAGATTCCATATCGCTCTTCAAGTGAAGCGTAGCCTTTGATTTTGCTCGTTGGCGGCTTCTCCTTCTTTTGATGCCCGTTAGAATCGACATAGTTGACGGGGTCGCCGTCGCAGTATTGGTACGGCTTCTCGGTGAGGAAGGTGTCGCGCGTGACGAACAGCCCGACCTGCGCGTCGTAGTATCTTGCGGCGATGTGAATCAGCCCGGCGTCGCCGCCGTCGCGGTAGCTGCTCTGCGCGTTGTAGCCGTACTCCGGCTTGGCACCGCTCGACGCGACCGTGTTGCCGATGTGACAGGAACAGTTTTTGTTCCGCGCACCGACATCGCAGACACAGGACGCTTTTCGGAATCCGACGCGGGAAATCCTTCCGGTTTGCCAAACGTGCCGCGACCCGATACAATCCGCATCGGGCAGCCGCCCGCCTCCCCGTGTTTGCGAACTCGATTCCCTCCCGTTTCGCGACGCCGGACGGGCTGTGAATCTCTCCCCCGATTTTGACGCGGACCGCTCCCGAAAGGCGATTCGCGTCGACGACTGTTTAGGAGTGTTCGAAAGTGTCCGAAACCCGCGCCGCATCAACCGCCCCATCCGAATCCGTCGAGTCGCCGGAAGTCCTCCCTGCCAAAACCGTGAAGTATATCTTCGTCACCGGGGGCGTCGTTTCGTCCATCGGGAAGGGGATCACCTCTGCCGCGCTCGGTCGCCTGCTCCGCAACCGCGGCTTTAAGGTCGCGATGCAGAAACTGGACCCGTACATCAATGTGGACGCCGGCACGATGAACCCGTACCAGCACGGCGAATGCTTCGTCACCGACGACGGGGCGGAAACCGACCTCGATCTCGGGCACTACGAGCGGTTCGTGGACATCAACCTTTCTCGCGCCGCGAGCGTGACGACCGGAACGGTGTACGGCGCGGTCATCGCCAAGGAACGCCGCGGCGATTACCTCGGCGGCACCGTCCAGGTCATCCCGCACATCACGAACGAGATCAAGGAGCGCATCAC
>JACMIS010000347.1 GCA_014381035.1 Armatimonadota bacterium | reverse complement strand
CCCGCGAATGTTCCGCCCTACACCCATCCCGGACGCGGAGCGTCCTTAGCCGAACGGCTTTTACCGGTGGGTGAAACCCCCGAAACCATCTACCGGGGTGTAATCTCACAACCAAGTGCGCGGACGGATTTTAGCGCGACTGGTTTACCTGTGAGTACGGCACCCAGGGCGGGTTGGAGATATTGTGGTCGCTTACTCTCCTCATAACTACCGCCCATTTTGTCGAACGGTCCCTTGTAACGCAGAACGCCTTTCCCATCAATCACGATGAAATATGGCGTGACTTTCGCCCCGAAATAGTTGGCAATCTCCTGTTTCGGTTTGTCGTCAATGACCGTGATTTTCATGCCACGTTTTTTCAGTTCGTCGGTCAGTTCGCGGTCGGATTCCTCGGAGTTACTGTGAACACCGATCAGGGCGATATTGGGATTGGCGGCGTATTTTTTCTGAAGTGCCGCGATTTTATCCGCGTACAGCCACGTTACGCCGCATCGGTTGGCGAGGAATACGATGACCACTGTCTTTTTGTCGCGGGCAAAGTCGGACAGGCGCACGGTTTGACCCGGACGGTCTGTTGTGACTATCCGGAAAGAGGACGCTATCGCGACCGGTTTATCTACCGTGGCGATCCGGTTTTGCGCCGACGCGGGAAAGGCAAGTAAGCCAAAGCCGATAGCGAGCACGATGGAGGAGGCGCGAGAAGAACTCGGTTTGGACGGTTTCACAGACAGAAAGACAGTCCTTGCCGCTCGATAAGTTCCCGCATGCAAAATCGCGCCGGTAAAGCATGTTATAATACGCCAACAACGGTAAAGGAATGACACATTAACCGTGGCGATGGCTTCAACGGGTTTGGTAGAACGACTAGCACAAAGCAGGGGGTTGCGACAACTTATCAAGTTTTGTATTGTCGGTGTTTCCTCGCTTACGATAGATTTACTGATATTCAACCTGCTTCTGGGGCATGTGGCACCGATCTGGGCACTCAGTGCGGCGTTCGTTGCCGGGGTGTGCAACAGTTTCTTCTGGAACAGTCGGTGGACCTTTGCCGGGAATCGGCGCAATCTGAAGCGACAACTCCCGATCTTCTTCGGAACAAACCTCGTCGGCTTTTTGCTAAATACGATTATCACCTCCGGTGTGCTGGTCCTCGCGGCACACTGGCAACTGATGCAGACGAACTATCCTCCCATGGAAACGTTGCGACTCGTTTTCTTCCGCGATACGAACGGTGCCGGGTTTTCCCGATTGGCACTGAACGGGGCGAAAATGTGTGCCGCCGTGGTGGTGATGGCGTGGAACTTTACTGCCTCGAAATTTATTACATTCCGGCAAACCGGGGCGCAGGACACCCCCGAACCGGACAACGAAACAAACAATGGTTAAAGAAATATTTGTGAATGCCTCGGACGCCCGCGAATCGCGCATCGCCGTTCGGGAGGATGGGCAGTTAGTGGAACTGCATATCGAGCGTGAAGAGCGAGTCGTCGGCAGTATCTATAAGGGCAAAGTGGACAACGTTTTGCCCGGTATGGACGCCGCGTTTCTCGAAATCGGTCTGGACCGGAACGCGTTCCTGTATGCCGGGGATATTGTTCCCGGTGAGGAAGACGCGAGCGACGGCGGCGCGGATCGGGGCAATAATCGCGGTGGGGGCGGTCGTCGCTCCACGCGCCCGGTGACGGCGATCAAGGACCTCGTCAAGCGGGGGCAAGAAGTGCTGGTCCAGGTCGTGAAGGGACCGCGCGGCACCAAAGGCTCCCGCGTTTCCACCCGAATCTCGCTTCCCGGACGCTATCTGGTTTTCATGCCCGACGAAAATAGCGTCGGTGTGTCCCGCAAGATTGACGACCCCAAAGAGCGCGACCGCCTGAAACGCATCGTGGAAAGCATTCGCAAACCCGGCGGTGAGGGACGGTCGAACTACGGCTTGATCGTTCGTACCGAAGCGGAAGACAAGTCGGAGCGTGAACTGAAGCAGGATCTGGAATTTCTGGAACAAACGTGGGCGCAGATCAAGACCAAAGCCGCTGTCACGCCTGCACCGAACCTGGTCTACCAGGACCTTTCGCTTCTGTTCCGGATTCTGCGGGACACGTTCGGTGCCGACGTAGACCGATTGATTCTCGACTCCGCGGAAGATTATCGCAAGGCGCACGAACTACTCGACTTCTTCGGTCCGACGCTTAAAGATCGGGTGCATCTCTACGATGGCGAAAAGCCGATGTTCGAGCATTTCGGCATCGAGCAGGATATAGACCGACTTTTAAAGCGGCGCGTCTGGCTGAAATCGGGCGGCTACCTGATCATTGACCAGGCGGAAGCGTTGGTCGCGATTGACGTAAACTCGGGCAAATTCACCGGTTCGACCAGCGGACTTTCCGACACGATTGTGCAAACGAACCTCGAAGCGGTCGCGGAGATCGCCCGCCAGTTGCGTTTGCGTGACCTCGGCGGCATCATCGTTCTCGACTTGATTGATATGTCGAACCCCAACGACCGCAAAAAGGTCGAGACCGCGTTCGAGACCGCGTTGCGCAAAGACCGTTCGCGTTGCAAGATCTCGCATCTGTCGAACCTCGGATTGATCGAGATGACGCGAAAGCGGACCGGCGAAACCGTGAACGAGCAGATGGACGAATCGTGCCCGTACTGCAACGGCTCTGGGAAGATCGCCTCGCCGGAATCGGTCGCTATCGAGGTGGCGCGTGATTTACGAACGCTGGTGCGTGTCCAGCCGACCGCGGAAGCGTTCCTGGTCACGTGTAACCCGCAGGTCGCGGCGTATCTGGTCGGCGAGGGTGGGGAAGAGATCGAAGTGCTGGAACATTCTCTGGAGCGCGGCATTTACGTGCGCGGTTCGGACGAATTGCACCAGGAAAAGTACGAGATTACGGGCGGCCGCCTCGATGATCTGGACCGCAAGCACCTTGCCGTGCGGCGTGGGCAGGTGATCGATGTCGCTGTGAAGCGAAACGCGCTTGTCGCCCCGCCCGCCGCGACCGGCTTTACCGAAACCGGCTTGCTAGCAGAACTGCCACAAGGCGCGAAGTTCATCGGGCAATCGGTCCGCGCCCGCCTGACGAAGGTACAGCGGAGTTTGATTGTCGCGGAGGCGATGGGCAAGGGGACCGGACCGGTCGGAAGCGGGAGCAGTGTCCCGACGCCTCCCGATACGACACCGGCACCGCCCGAACGCCGCGCCCCGGAGCCCCGTCAGGGAGAGCCAACCTCGCAGGGGCGTGCCAACAACACGGACGCCAACACAAACAATCGCTCGCGCCGACGCCGGGATCGGCGCGGTCCGGCATCCACGCCCGCCCCATAGCAGGGGGAATATACGACAAAACCGGTATCGGAACTTGGTGTTCCGATACCGGTTTTGTCGATTGTGCAGCTATTCGAACTGTGTCCTACGTGTGCGAACGTCCCAAAAAAAGACCCGCGAGCGCAGGAGCATCGCAGGTCACGAGAAGGGTTCAGGTTTAAGGAGCGCACTCTTCTCTGTGCAAACAGTTCGGAGCCGCACTCATATACTACTATTCGTTCGTTAAGCGAAGATTAAGAGGGGATTAACTTTTCATTAACTTTGCGCGGCGAAATATTGCTCCGCCAGAATGACCGCCGCGTAATCATCCACCGGTTCGGTCGGGGTGCGAAAACCGGGCAACAAACGCCCCCACAAATTCACCGGCGGATTCTCCCGGCACCAACGTGCTCGTGCGCGCTCCGAGGTGAACGCCTCCGGGACAAACTCGATAGCGACAGATGCGGGGAGTAGGGGACGAACCACGCTCTCGACGACTTGCGCGTTCGTCGCATCCCCGATCAACACAATCGTCGCCGGGAATCGCGCGAGCACATAGCAGAATACTTGGCTGAGATTCGGTGTGGGTACCACCTCCCGATACAGTGTTTGAGGCGGGCTGGTGTCCTGCACGATGGCGATGCCGCATTTGCGGGTGCCCGGATCAATCGCGAGCGCGAGAGTAGGACTCATGGGCGCACGTTGGAGCCGGTGTTCGGGAAGTCGAATCGGGGTGGGACTCCGGCTAACTCCTTGACCTCAAAAGAAAGGCTTACCGGATCGGCGGCGCGGTGGGATTTAGCGGTCTTGACGGTGATTCGGGCTCGAAAATCGGCGCGTTTCAAATCGTCCATGATCTTTAGCCACTCACTCCCAGTCAAGCTAACGACATTGCCGCCCTCCTCGTTCTCTCCGCTCTTGTTGGGGATGATACCGGCATCCAGCAACACTTTCCGCACATCGCGGCGGAGAAAATCATATACCGCATCGGCGGCAGCTTCACGGGTCATGGCAGACCCGCCATTGATTGTCGTCTCGCCCAATTTCACGCCGCTTTGTAGCACCACCGCATTCCGGTACGTTTTGACTTCGACCAGTACGGGCTCGCCGACAACCGCATTCGCGGAAGCGATCAGCACCACAGCGACTGGTTCCTCGGAGCGACGGATGGTTTGTGCCAGAAGGCGTAGTGCATCCTCCTCGCTCGGCAGAGAAGCGTTGACCGCTGTCCCGCTCTCGCCGCTAGGATTAGCGGTGATCGGTGCCATTCGCGGGGAAAGGGCGACGGCGCGGGTTCCGGCGGAACTACTCGCGGTCGCACCACGGCTTTCTGCTTTTTTCGCGATGTTCGTCCAGAACCGTTCCAAGGCGGATTCGATGCGCCATACGCTCTGATCCGATGCAATGGAGATACGCCCGACTTCTTCCCCGACGCGGTAAGTAATCTGCCCGCTGCGCAAGGCGGTCGTGCTCGAACGGCTTGCCTTGAGTTCCTTGTCCAATTCGATGCGCCGCGCTTGTAGCGATTCCACAGCGACTTGCAGCCCTTGCAACTCGGTTTGTTTTCGATTGACTTCCGCTTGCAAGGCGAGACGCTGGGCCTCTGCCTTCTCCGTCTGCTCTTTGATCAACTGACCGGCTTTTTCAATGGTACGCTCGGCCTTGGTTTCGATGTCGTTGAGTTGTTTCTTGGCTTCCCTGGTATCGTTCTTGGCGAGTTGTTCCTCGGTTTCCGCCTTGTCTTTCGCGGACTCCGCAACCGTAATTCGTCGTTGCGCCGCTTGCAACCGTTCCTGCGCACGGTCCAGATTGGTTTTTGCCGATTCGAGGCGACCCGATGTTTGACCGAGTTTATTTTTGGTTGCGAGGAACACCGCTTTAGCCGTTCGTAAATTCTGTTGCGCGTTTTTCAGATTCGTACGAGCGATTTCCAACTCCTTGCGGGCAACGTCACTCTGCCGGGTTGCTTTATCGCGAAGCTGTTGCGCACTGTCTCGCTCCAAAAGCGCGTTTCGCGCATCCGCGCTTGCCTTCTCCGCCTGTTGGGTTCGTTCCGTTACCTCGGACATCAACTGCGTATTCTGAGTACGGAGCGACTTGTTGACGGTGAGAAGCTGGACCCCCTGGCTCAAAATGACGCGAAAGCCTTCGGAAGCAAACCAGAGTACCAGGAACGAAACGACCGAGATGCCGATCCCGCTACCGACGGTGAACAACATAGCCGTGTGACGGGGGCGCAAGCCGAGGAGAGTGTGACGACGCTTACCGACTTGATGACCAATGCGGTCGCCTGCCCAGGCAATAAAGCCGGACACCGGAATCAGGACCCCTAAAACCAGGATGAGCAGTGGTACTTGCATGGGAGTTTCGCTGTTTCATTATACGGAAAAATGAGCGATATTTTTAGCGACGAATACGTTTGATTAAATAAATTCCGAGTATAATCCCGGCGATATTCGGTAAAGCAACGGCGACGACGGGAGGCAGCACGCCGTTTTGACCGAGGGTTGACGCGAACTGGAGTGAGATCCAGTAAACGAACGTGATCAGAATCGAGTACCCGAACCCGACGCCTTTAGATGCCCGGTTCGGAGTGACCCCGAGTGGGGCACCAACGAGCGCGAAAATAAACGAACCGAGCGGGACCATGATGCGCCGCGCCATCTCAACTTCAACACCCCGCGCTTCGGCGATACTATTGCTGGAACGCAATATCCGTGCCTTTTCCTGAAGTTGTACGGTGGTTAATTCGTCATTGGGGCGTATGGATGCT
>JACMIS010000346.1 GCA_014381035.1 Armatimonadota bacterium | reverse complement strand
TTTTCGAGTACGGTTTGTGCCCCGAACCCTTTGCCGAGGTTGCTGATAACGACGAGACTCATACGCCGGTATTGTACCGTGCCGACAGTTGCCGCGTACGAGAGCCGGTGCTATACTTTTTATTAACCCAGCCAATCAGGGTCACGGCACCTGAACCGTCCCAGTAAAATCCAAGCAAACCCGGTCGTAGGTCGTAGAGGGAATAACATGTTGCCTGTCGCCACTACTCGATTCCGCTCCGATCAAATTATCAAGTGCATCATCGCCACTTCAATACTTGTTGTGCTGGTATGGGGCACACGGGATTTTATCGAAGAACAGAAGATCAAGACCCGATACGAGAAAAAAACAACGAACAATTTCGTGCGGACGTTTTCTCAAGTCGGCGTGAAAATAACACCCATACGGGCGCACAACCCGCGAAACTGGCACTTCGAGATGCTGTTGTTCGGGATCGACGGCGAGAACATGAACAGGTTGGTCCAACGAAATAGTATGGTATCGGTCGCGAAAGGGAGCGAGTCCTACAACTACTATTTCACAGGGTACGCGGCCCACATACAAAACTTAGGTCCGCTGTACCAGCAGATCAAGTCGCGTCCCGATTGCCGGCTGTATGTGACCAAATCGGTTCGGCGCAAGGATTTTTACCTGGGCGAGGTTTTCTTTTACAGCCCCGCTACCGGGGAGGGGTTGATTATCGTGTTCCACGATGTCGGTTAGGAAATCCCATCAAATCAAACTGATTAGAGTCCATGATTCTTGCCGAAAAAAAGCCCCGCGCATCGTTGCGCGGGGCGTTGCTGTTCCCAGCATTTTATCTGCTACGGGAGGATCATTACCCGTACATTGCGTCGCCCGACTGCCATCGCCTCGTGGTGCGAGTTGTAGGCAAGATCAATGCGATTTCCTTTGATCGCACCGCCCGTGTCGCCCGCAATCGCGTAGCCGTAGTTCTCGATGTACATACGGGTTCCGAGACGGATGAAGCGCGGGTCCACCGCGACGACACCGTAGCCGGGTTTCATCCCGGTCCGGCAAAGCGCGTTCCATCTGCCGTTTCGGTTGGGACCGTAGCCGGTGGCACGCATCGTCAGGACACGCGCCCCGCCCAGCGAACCGCGCGACGCCAGCATGTGCGAGAACGAAGCACCGCGCAGTCCGGTTAGGATCAAGGCATTTTTTGCCGGTTGGACGGAGTGGGCGGTCATTTTGCGAGCAACTTGAACGCCGTCTTTGTAGATGACTTTGTAGGTTGCGACACGCTCGCCGTTCACGCCCGCCTTCACTACCTTGCTCTGTCCATAGCGCAGTTTCGGCGTGAGTTGCTTTTTGGTGGTGAAAGGAACGACGACGCGCTCTTTGATCGTTTCGGTCTTGATGCGTGTAATAACGAGCGGATTCATGTCCGCTGTTATCGGTGTGGTGAGTGGGACCGTACAACGATCCTGTTTGGCAAGGAGAATATTCTCTGCCTGGAACAGTTCGCCGACCGTGGTCGCCGTGGTTTCCACGATCTTTGTTTCACCGTCCGCCGTGATAGTCACACTGCGTTTCGATGTGGGCAGAATCGCCCCGATGCTCTTCTCCGCGTTCTCCTCAAGGGATGCGGAGCAGACCGCGACCCCAAAGCAGGTCGCGAGTGTAAACGAAAGCGCGAGGGCGGCGACGCGGCGCAATGATTGCGCCTTGACTGCCACGCCTTGAGCGCGTGTATATAGATTCGGCATGATGCCTCCTAGTACATGACGGGGGATTTTGCCGAAAACGTCGCCATAAAAGCGACCGCGGTTACAACGTTTCCGCGAAACCGGCAATCTCCCGTGAGCACCCGTAGCAGGTCGGAGTTTCTCGTTCCAACGATTGTATTTGCTACGCGTACTTGTGCGTTCCGTGAGCGACACCCTGCGAGGGGCGCACAAACTCAAACCGGACGCCGAGCCGTAAGTCAGGAGCGAACGCAATTGTTCGCCGCAGGTCCGATTACCTGCCTTGAAGGTTTCCACGAGCGTGAAAGAAAACGCCGCAACACTGCCGCTGTATTTCCGTCCTTGGAAAAACTTTCCGCTTTGGTGAGAACCGGGTAAGTATACCATAGGGTTCAGGAAACCCGTCAAGGGTATACGCACAAAGCATGCCAGATCGGTACAGGTTCTGACGCCGCTACAATGTTTCTGTCTGTTGGCACGGTGAAGGAAGCGAAGAAAATCTTGTTGCGCCAGCAGAAAAAGGCAGTTTTTGATATAATAAAGGGGCGCGAAACGCGCCGGAAAACACACTCCACCCGTGATCACTTGACATTTGTTAAGAGAGATTCGGCATCATTGAAAGGGATGGATAGATGGCATTCGATCCGAAAAAATACATAATCAACTTGAAGGGCAAAGAGTACCTTCCTGTTTCCGCTCGTCTGATCTGGTTCCGGCAGGAGCACCCCGATTGGAGCATTATTACGACTCCCATCGAGATCAATATGGAGAAGAACTTCGCGATCTTTTCCGCGAGCATCATGAACGCCGAGGGTAAGATTATCGCCACCGGAACCAAGATGGAAACCATCAAGGATTTCGGGGATTTCTTGGAAAAGGCGGAAACAGGAAGCGTGGGGCGTGCACTCGCGATGTGCGGTTTTGGGACACAGTTCGCGCCGGAGTTTTCGGAGGGGAATCGGTTCGCGGACGCGCCGCAAGGACCGTCCGCACGGTTCGCGCCACGTCAGAACGGGGCACCCAACGGTAACAATGGCGCGAACTTCAACAACCGTCCCGGTCCGATTCGTCCGAACACTCCGATGAACGGCAACGGAAATGGCGCGGGCGAGCCACGTCCGCCGATGCCGTTGTCGCCCGCGGAGGATGAACGCCCTTTTGATGAGGCGGCGATGGCACCACCGGCACCCCG
>JACMIS010000345.1 GCA_014381035.1 Armatimonadota bacterium | reverse complement strand
CCCCCAATTCTGGGGGAGCCAGAAGGGGAGGTGCCGAAGTGCACGACCGACCGGCGAACGAGACCCCTCTGGGTTCCCTCGGCTCCCCCAGAATTGGGGGCAGGGGGGCTTCCGGATTTCCCCTGAAATTTAGAAAGCATAGATTCGATGGCAACACCATACATACCGATCCTACGTAAAGGGCAACCTTACGACAGCATGGACAAGAACGAACTGAAAAGCGTGCGCTCCGGCGAAGCGGCAGGCACCGTAAGCATGGCGAACGGTGCGTTGATCCGGCGCGACCTGCGCAAGCCCACGCGGGATATGTTCGCCGATGTGACCGTGGCGCAACTGCTCGACATGTCGAAGGAAGCCGGTCGCCTGTTTATGGAAGCGACGCTTCCGCTCGGCAACGGCACCACCCAGACGCCGCAGGAGTATATCGACGCGCTGGCGGCAACGTCCGGGTTGCCACACTCGCTGATCCGCCGCAACATGGCGAAGATTCATCAGGTGTTCACCGAAATGCCGACGATCCTCAAAGGGCTGACGCGCGGCATGGACCCGGAGATTCTGGACCGGGGGTATGGGAAGCAGGACGGCGTTCCGGTGTCCTATTTCGCGGTCACGAATGCGCTGGGGATCGTTCTGCCGAGCAATTCGCCGGGGGTGAACTCGCTCTGGATGCCTGCCATCGCGCTTAAAGTGCCGGTCGTTTTGAAACCGGGACGGGAAGAGCCGTGGACGCCGTTTCGCATCGTGCAGGCGTTTATCGCCGCCGGAGTGCCGGCCGCCGCGTTTTCGTTCTATCCGACCGACCACGACGGGAGCAACGCGATCATGGAGGTTTGCGGACGCGCGGTGATCTTCGGGGATCAGGGCACCGTCGAGCGGTACGCGAGCAACCCCGGCGTTCAGGTACACGGACCCGGCTGGAGCAAGGTGATCATCGGCGACGATTGCATCGAGGAATGGCCCGAGTTCATTGATCTTATCGCCGCGTCCATCGCCGACAATGGGGGACGCAGTTGTATCAATGCGTCGGCGGTCGTTGTGCCGAAATACGGCGACGAAATCGCGGCGGCTCTGGCACAAAAACTTGCCGGTATCGCGCCGCGTGATTCCACAGACCCGGAAGCGGGACTCGCCGGGTTCGCGAACCCGAAGATGGCGGAGATGATGGATTCCGCGATCACGGAGGGCTTGAAGACCGCCGGGGCGGAGGATATTACGGCGCGTCACCGGAGCGGTGACCGACTGGTGACCCGCGACGGCAGTACTTATCTGCTCCCTACCGTGGTGCGCTGTGCGTCGTTCGACCATCCGCTGGCAAACAAGGAATACTTATTCCCGTATGCGAGCGTGACCGAGGTGCCGCAGGGACAAATGCTGGAAAAGATCGGACCGTCGCTGGTCGTCACCGCGCTCACCCGCAACGAGCCGTTCATCTCCGATATACTCGCCGCGCCGCACGTGGAGCGTCTGAACATCGGACCGCTCCCCACGACGCGGGTCGAGTGGGACCAGCCGCACGAAGGAAATCTATTCGAGTTTTTGTACCGTCGCCGCGCGATCCAGCGGGCGTAGCGGATGTCATCTCTCCTGCCGGATTTCGACTGGCACCCGCGCACCCGCCTGATTTTCGGGGCGGGTAGTCTGGCGCGGATCGGGGAACTGGCGCACGGACTCGGCGGGCGGAATGTGCTCGTGGTCACGGACGCAGGAATCGTCGCGGCGGGGCATGTTGCGCTTGCCGTCGGCTATCTGGAAAACGCCGGGTTCACCGTCGCCGTTTTTGACGGCGTGCAGGAAAATCCGACGACAAGCGACGTGGACACCTGTGTCGCCGCCGCGCGAAACGTCGGCGCGGACCTTCTCATCGGTCTGGGCGGTGGGAGTGCGATAGACACAGCGAAGGGGGCGAACTTCCTGCTGACCAATGGCGGTCAAATGCGCGATTATTGGGGCACTGGCAAAGCGACGAAGCCGATGCTTCCGACCATCGCGGTGCCGACTACGGCGGGGACCGGGAGCGAATGTCAGTCGTTCGCGCTCATCGCGGATGCCGAGACGCACCAGAAGATGGCTTGCGGCGACTCCAAAGCCGCACCCCGCGTCGCGATACTCGATCCGCTCCTGACCGTTTCCCAGCCACGGCGCGTGACCGCCTGTACGGGTATAGATGCGATTGCCCACGCGGTCGAAACAGCGGTCACGCGCCGACGCAATCCTGTATCATGGCTGTATTCCCGCGAATCGTTCCGGCTGTTGATCGCGAATTTCTTCCGCGTACTCGGGACGCCGGACGATCTCAAGGCGCGGGGCGGAATGCTTCTGGGCGCGGCATACGCGGGACTGGCTATCGAGAACAGTATGCTGGGTGCCGCGCACGCCGCTGCTAATCCGCTCACCGCGCATTTCGGGATCGCCCATGGTCAGGCAGTCGGAATGATGTTGCCGCACATCGTTCGCTTCAACGCGGAGCATTCCGAGGCTCGGGAATCGTACCGGGAGTTGATGACCTTTGCCGACCGTCTCGACCCGGACGCGAATTCGGAACAAGCGGTCACAACGCTTGTATCCTGCCTGGAAGACTGCCTCCTGATCGCCGGTTTCCCTTCATGCCTGTCCAGTTGCGATGTTTCCGAAAGCGCGATACCGGTGCTCGCGGGTGAAGCGGCAAAACAGTGGACAGCGACCTTCAATCCGCGCTCTGCGACTGCGGACGATTTTGTGCGATTGTATCGGGGGGCATTGGTTCAGGTATAGATGGAAGGACAGCACCAGAGGTATGGAACTGGAAAGTAGGTGGCGCAAAGCGAGTTTCGATTGTGCATCAGGAAAGGGTATACAGATGAACTGGAACAGGGTGATTAGTTTCGTTATGGTGATTTGTCTGGCACTGATTGGTAAGCAATCCCTGGGGCAGGAACAGAAGGACGCGTCGTTCGGAACGGTCACGGGAACCGTTGCTTATCTGCAACGCATCGCGATTTCCCCGGATGCAAACCTGCGGGTCCGGCTGGAAGATGTGTCCCGTCAGGACGTTGTGGCAAAACTGATTTCCGAGATCGTGTTGCCGACCAACGGTAGGCAGGTCCCGCTGTCGTTTGCCATTCCGTATCGTCAGGCGGATATTATCCCGGAACGCCGGTATCAGGTGCGTGCGACGCTGCTTGTCAAGGACAGAATGATTTTCACAAGCACCACAGCATACCCAGTGATTACCGGCAGTGCGGCTTCCGACGTTACCATGATCCTTCAGTCCGTATCTTCGCCTGCCCCCGCGCCTTCTGTTCGCACATCATTCGCGAATACCGTCTGGAAGGTAAGCACATCCAATCAGGTCGCCCCCGGTCAACTCTACACGTTCTTATCCGAGGGTACTCTGGTTATTGCGTCGCGCAACAACAAACCGGCATTCGGATCATGGACGTATAAGAATGGTGTTTTGACGATGACGGAGGAAGGGCGACGCTACCCGGTGGACATCCTCAAAATGACTTCCGGCGAGTTCCGGATCAAAATACGTAATCCGGGGACGCCGGTGGAGATGACCCTTGTTCCCGCCCGATAAAAAGTACCCGCCGATGAAATGTAGATATGCAATCGTTCTGCTCCTATTAAGTGTGTTTGCTCCTGCCGCGTCGGCGCAAACCCCGGCATCAGTATCGAAGCAGGTTGCGAGACCCGTCGCACCCGCCGTCGCCGATAAACGGTTGCGAGTGGCGGCGGGCACCTTGCCGGGAAAATTACGCCGACTGTGGCGGTTCAAAACTGCTGGTCCGATCACCTCCTCGCCGGTCGTACAGAACGGTCGGGTGTATTTCGGCTCCGAAGACAAGTCAGTATACGCAGTAAATTTCAAGACCGGGCGCAAGATATGGTCCTTCAAAACCGGAGGGGCAGTCGAGGCGACACCGTGTGTGACCGGGAATCTGGTCGCCATCGGTTCGTCGGACGGGAACCTGTACGCCCTGGACGCAACCACCGGTAGACCGCGCTGGAAGTTCAAAACGCAGGACAAAATTCTGGGCGGTGCGAACACCGTTGCATCGCCGGACGGCAAAGACGTGTGGCTCATCGTCGGCAGTTATGACAACAACGTTTATTGTCTGAACGCGGCGACCGGCAAAAAAGTGTGGTCGTATGAGACCGAAAACTACGTCAACGGGACACCGGCTATCGCGGATGGCAAGGTAATCTTCGGCGGGTGCGACGGCGTGTTGCATGTACTATCGCTCGCGACCGGGAAGCGCGCTCTTGCCCTGCCGATAGATGATTATATCGCCGGTTCCGCGACGGTCGCCGGACAGAACGCGTACCTCGGGCACTACGGGAACGCAGTGGTCTGCGCCGACGTTCGCGCCGGGAAAGTGACCTGGACCTACCGGGAGCGCGGCTTTCCTTACTTTTCGACGCCCGCCGTCGCTCCGGACCGCATCGTCATCGGGGGGCGGGACCGATTCGTCCATGCCATAGATAGAGCAAGTGGTAAAGGACTGTGGATGTTCCGCACGCGGGGCAAAGTGGATAGTTCGCCGGTAATCTGCGACGGAAAAGTGCTGGTCGGGTCTGAGGACGGCAACCTGTACCTGTTGCGCCTTTCCGACGGCAAAATGCTCTGGTCCTACACCATCGGTAGACCGGTCATGAGTTCACCCCAAGTATCCAGCGGCACTGTTCTTATCGGCGCAGACGATGGCTATCTGTACGCGTTCGGCGCATGAGACTGACCCCGTGGGAATGTTTTTCGGCAACTCGCAGCTTGGATTGTAGGTAGAAATCAGCCCGGATAAACATGGTTGTATTACCAATAGCATCCCGAACCGGGCATTCCGAGCGAAAAAGGATGTCGTCGGAACCAGCGGGTGCGTTACCCCTTCAAAGACCGGGTGGTGCGGAAGCCCCCGCGCGACTCGGCTCACTTGGTACGACTTGATTCGTGAGAGGAAGGATTGTATCTATCTGCCAGAGTTCGCCGGACTGGGTGAGAATGAAGTTAGTGCGATATGAACCCTTGTCTGCGCCGGTAAAGCCACAGTGGACGACTATTTTTTTCCCTCCTGATGAGTAGTTTGTTAGGTCGAACTTCCAGTGGGTCGCTCCGAGGATCGGTTGATATCTCACCACTTCCAACCACTGCTTCAATGTGTCCGGCATCTTCTCGCGCAGCACCGGACTCATTTTCTTTTTTAACGAAGGGTAGTCATCATGTTGAATATCAGCCACGAACTGCTCTACCAACTTATGCGCCTCCGTTTGAACTTCGGGCGGTACCGTATTATTTCTGGCGGGAGCAGCGAAACCGGAGTCAGCGTACTGGGAGTCAGGATTCTTGCACCCGGAAATACCACCCCCTAAACCGACAGCCAGAAGGAGTAGCGGGAATATCCCGCTACTCCTCTTGACAAGTGTACGTCCGTTTAACAGCGAATTCTTCATAGTGACATTCTCATACCGACGTGAGCAGTCTAATCCGGCGCACGTGGTGGTACCCCTTGAAATGGCGTTACTTTTACCGGATCTGCACGAGGTTCGTCTTTACCCGATACTGGTGAGGCTGTTATCGCCTTCGT
>JACMIS010000344.1 GCA_014381035.1 Armatimonadota bacterium | reverse complement strand
TCAGTCGCTTGCCTTCGCCGTCATACAGGGGATAGCCACTTTCACGGGCGAACATGCCACCGGTCCTGATCAGATTGCCCCCGCAGTCAGGATGAATGAAGTGCTCCATCTCTTCGTCGTCAAACAGCATCGGGATTGGGACGAAGTCGGTCGAGCCGCATTCCAGACAGCGCGGGGGCGAGCACCGCTCCCGCCGCCACCGGAGACCTGCCGTCGCCTCCGCCAACTTTTCGGCGATCCATTCCGCTTCGCCGATTGCTTGGACAATCTCGATCTCATACTCCTCAAGCCGGTTCTGCCGCAAGGCTTCGATACGTCGCTCGAACGACTCCGCCGTCGGCAACTCCTCCGCAGAACGCAGGGCGCGGCAATCGAGACACCACACAAGGCTGTCCCTAAGCATAACATCAATGCCATCCACCTGATAAAACCGAGGTCGATTCCAGTACCGCATTTCTGCTTGGCACCGGTCGCACGTGTAATCACTCACGATCATGTTCGTCGTCTTTCTCGGAGAGGGTAGTTTTTGCCGGCTAGATCGCCGCGTTGCACGATCACAACATTACAAAGCATCGCTGACAGGCGTCGTGCCTGACATGCACTGACCCCGCTACGTCAAATCGGCAGGTGAGAGCCAGGTGTCGCGATTCGGCAGTTTACCGTTGAGTTTGCACCGGTGTACCCTCAACTTTTCGTCCACAATACCTTGCGTGTAGTCTATCTGGACGTGCTTTTTCGTCGCTGTGTGGGATTTTTTCCACGGCGAAGGCACAAAAATACGACGCAACAATCCGCCGGTCCCGCCGCGCCACTGGGCATAGAGTTTGTGGTCGAACCGCTCCGTGGCGTGGACCGTGCCGTCATGAATATGCACCGTCGGGTAAAAGAGCCGCGTTTCGTCTCGCGTTGGGAATGAAAACGCCATCGCGTGCGGTTTTCCATGGTGAGATGGCGTCGGACTCAGTTGGAAGACAGCGAACCCATAGTCGGCATATTCCGGGAGATCGTCGAACGCGCCTTCCGGCATCCGAAAACGCGGATCGAGTCGCTCGAAATCGGCGATGGTCGGCACGAAACTTGCCTCGAAATCCCCGACACTGACAACCTCCAAGTCGCCGAGTGCTACTATGCCGGAGCGATCCCGGAGGATTTTGGGGGGTGGCGGGGGTGGTTCGAATAATCGATCCAACTCATAGAAGAAGCGGAGGTATTGCTTCAGGCTAATGAAAGTCACCGCGTTTTCGCGCGTGCCCCGTTTGACCGGGAGCGGCAAAATCATCGCCACCGGTTCCGACATGACGTATTCCATCTGGTAAACGAGAAATTGCCTTCCGGGACCGGACATCCGGGCAAAAATCTGCGTTCCCGAGACTTCATGTACTGGCTGCGAAAAACAGCACATCGGTTATCGATTCCTTTTTATAGAAGTTGGTCCATGGGTGTTTGCCAAGTGAGTTCGCTGGCCGGGACCCACGTATCGCTGTTGGGCAATAACCCTGCGAGGCGACGTTGAAATACGGGTAGGCTACCGCGCACGATGCCGCGAGTCCGTTCGGCGGATACCTGTCTGCGCGTAATGAACCGTGATTGCTGCCACAGCACGGAGGTACCGCACTCTTCCTCGGTCGGCTCATCGCGCTGGGCGTACAGAACGTGATCGAACCGCTCTTGCTTCGGGATTCTTCCGTCGTGTATATGAACCGTCGGAAAAAAGATGCGGTCTGCATCGCGAGTCGCAAAAAGGAACGCCATCGGGTGGGGGCGCGTTTCGTCCTGCGGTTTGTTTCGTAACTCAAAGACGGCGAAACCATAATCCGCATATTCGGGTAACGCGGAGAGAGTACCCTCTGGTAGATGGAAACGCGGGTCGATGCGGTCGAAATCAGCAACAGACGGCACGAAACTGGCGACGAAATCACCCACCGTATGCACTCGAAGCGTGTGTCCCGCTCGCGGCAACCGCCACATTGCGAAGAACTGGCACAGATAGTTCTTCGGACGGGAAAAGTTTGCTCAAATCGTCGAAAAGACTGGTGTAATGGTGTAAGTCGAGAAACCGGACCGCGTTCTCGCCCGCGCCGGGACTAACAGGGATTGGCAGAATCATGGCGACGGCTTCGTCCGCCACAAACCGCATGTCATAGGCGAGAAACTGTGCCCCCTTCCCGAAAAGGCGGGCGAAAATGCGCGTGTCTGAAACAGACTCCACGGAACCCGAAAATATACACATTTCATCACCCCCCTTTCGCGCTCATAAATCCCAGACGCGCACCGTGCCGTCCGAGTAGCCGACCACGGCTCGCTTGCGGTCCGGGGACAACGCGAGCGACAGCGCGGACGCCGTATCTTCCTCCGCGTACAGCTTGACAGCTTTCCCGGTAGCGGGATTGCTTGCCTGCAGGATGCCCGATTTTTGCGCGATGTAGAGCGTCTTGCCGTCCGGGGTGAAGTGGACTGCGGACACG
>JACMIS010000343.1 GCA_014381035.1 Armatimonadota bacterium | reverse complement strand
GCTCGCAACCCAGTAATATCGTTTGGTGAGCGTGCCGCTCGCTGTGGCTGATGTGGAAGAAGAGTCATAGGTCGAGCCTGAGCATGTCGAGTAGCCATAGGAGTCTCCCTGATTGGGCACAAAGATTCCCGAGCCGGGGTATCCGGTTGGCGCGGGACTGCGTTCCCAGGTGCCGCCAGTCGGGTTGCGGATGCCGTTTGGATCATCGGGCAAAGCTACGTAGCTACCACCAAAGGCGGGGAAACAGAGAGCAAACAGACTACTGACGATCAAGAGGACGCGACAAGAGGACGCGACAAGAGGACGCGACAAGAGGACACACAATCGGGCTACGCATGAAACACCAGTCTCCTAAACATCGTTGACAGAGCCGCGAATCGTTGCGGCAGTTTTTGCACGGCGGCACAGATGCGGTCGTCGTTGAACTCGCTCGATTACATTATCTCACATTGCAGAAAATACTGTCAATACATGTAATTACCTGGTTTTCGTTCGTTTGAAGAAACTAGGGTGATGCCGTTGAAACGCGAGGCGCGGCAAAAAAAAGTAGGTATAATGGAACAAACCTGCGCTGACAGGTGCCAAACGTACAAGAAACGGCGTGCGAATCCATACATAGCATGCGGTGAGAGAAACGGAAGTCCGAAGGTGACAATGAGTTCTGTGGTGACAAACAATCAAGAAACATCGACCGATACAGAGTCGAAAAAACGAACGGTTCTGGTAGTAGAGGATGATGCGGGGATTTTGCGGCAGATCGCCTTTAACCTGGAATCGCATGGCTACCTCGTGCAAACGGCAATGACCGGTCTGGATGCGTTGAAACTTTTGATGCAAAAACGTCCTGACCTATTGATCACAGACGTGATGATGCCGGAGATGGACGGTCACGAACTGGTATCCAGCGTCCGTGCCGATCCGGAACTTGCGGATATGCCGGTTATCATGCTCACGGCTCGCTCCCAGGATGAGGACATGATGCAGGGCTATCAAAGTGGCACCGACCTGTATCTGACAAAGCCATTCAACCCCGCCGAACTCGTGACATTCGTGAAGCGAATTCTGGGGTAACGACCGATGCTGAGTTTGCAGACGAACCAGAAACTCCTTTTTATCGGTGACTCCGTTACGGATGGCGGGCGACAACGCCCCGGCGGCGAGGGCTTGGGCGACGCGCTGGGTAAGGCATACCCAGCACTCGTGGACGCGCTTCTGGAAACGGTCTATCCCGAGCGGGCGATCCGAGTCGTCAACCAGGGCAATTCCGGAAACACCGTGCGCGACCTCCTGGAACGATGGGAGACCGATGTACTGGCGCATCACCCGGACTGGCTGTCCATCTGTATCGGTGTCAACGACGTTTGGCGGCAATTCGACCAACCGCGTCGCCCCGAGATTTCGGTTCCTCTCGACGAGTACGAAGCGACCCTTTCCCGGTTATGCCGCGAAACCCGCCCGGTGCTTTCCGGAGGTCTGGTGTTGATGACCCCGTTCTACATCGAAAGCAATCGCGTCGATGCGATGCGCTCCCGGATGGACGAATACGGCGCAGTGGTGCGGCAGGTAGCAAGCGAAAACGCTGCTCTTTTCGTCGACACGCAAGCGGCATTCAACCGGGCGTTGCAACACCGGCACTCCGCCGCGCTCGCCTGGGATCGGGTTCACCCCAACGGGGCAGGGCAGATGATTCTGGCAAAAGCCTTTCTGGATGCAGTCGGCTTCGAGTGGAATGGCGATGAATAGCCAACAATCAGAGTAACTGGCAATTCATGCGAAACTATTTTCCAAGAATGACAACTTATTCTTGACAAGATGAGGAAATGAGTAATATACTATAAGTGTTCTAAAACACCATCAGGTGCGAATGAGTAACTGATTATGGTATGCGATGTCAGACATGGAATCACGAATTGGTCCAAACGGAAGTGTGGGTTTTTCCAGTGTTTGCCAGCAATTCGTTTGATTTGCTCTGCTCGTCGTTGAGCTTCCTAGCAAGGTGAAATCGGTATCATCGTTGACTCCGGATACCAACTCTTTCATTGCGCGAAGGGCTGTGCAGTGAATTCCTGTGCGTTTGCAGGAGTGTGCAAGTGTATTTTTGTTGTCCTCAAAATTTTGTCGCTATGAAATGCGGCGTTCCTGAAGGAAGGAAGTTTAGAAAATGTTGAACCCGACTAATCGCACCGTTCGTAGAGGCTTTACGCTGATCGAGCTTCTCGTTGTTATCGCCATCATCGCTATCCTCGCGGCGATACTTTTCCCCGTCTTTGCTCAAGCGCGGGAGAAGGCACGACAAACCTCGTGCCTTTCTAACGAAAAGCAGTTGGGTCTCGCTCTTATCCAATACACACAGGATTATGACGAGACGTATCCTTATAGTATTATGAGTGGGATAACCGGTGACTGGAACCAGACCTGGGTACAGAAAGTAATTCCGTATGTGAAAGATTTGCGCGTTTTTATGTGTCCAAGTGATTCGAACGCTGGTGACCTTTCTCCCGTCGGAAACAATTGGGCGGGTTCGCAAATATCCTATGCCGTGAACAGCCTGTACAGCGAGCAATGGTGCTGCAATCCGACCTGGAACAGTGGTTTCCCATTCCAGGGGTTGATCGGTTATGCGGGTGAGGTGGGCTGGCTCGACAGGGGCAACGGCTCACAACCAGAAGCCAGTGTCACCAATCCCTCGCGAACAATTTTACTAACGGAGAAACACAGCGGTAAAACCACCTGGCCCGAATATGAGGGATGGGGTTTCCGGGCGGGAAACGCCAGCGCGTTCGGACCCAACAACTTATTCATGGGTAAAACGACGGGGGGTGGTTGGGGGGATCAGCGGATTCCGGACGGAACCCTGCCTCTCGCAGAATCCGCCCCGAATAAAAAGGATGGGCGACATGGTGCCGTTGCTACGCACAGTAACGGGATGAGCAACTTCCTTTTTGCCGATGGACATGCTAAAGCGATGAAGCCGGAACAGAGCAATCCGGATCCGGCGAACCGCCCCCAGGACAATATGTGGAACGCGATCCGCAAGTAACATATTCGGTAACATCGGTTACTACCGGGTACGGAAACGATTCTTGTACCCGGGAGACATTTATCAGCGAGGTATGAAAGAGTGACACGAGTTACAAGTTCGCGTACCCTGTGGTCCGGAATGTGGATTGGGGTAGTGCTTTGCGTCGTAGTTGTGGGATGCGCGGAGAAAACAGGTGTCAACGCTGGTGACCGTACGGCGCAAGAGAAAGCGTTGCAGGGCGGTCCTATGCCACCTGATGTTGCGGCACGGGTTGCCGAGGCGCAAAAGAACGCCGCGCAGCAAGGGACAAACCAAGGCAAAAAAGCAGCGGAGGGCGCGGCATCGCCAGCCGCCAAACCGAACTGAGCCGCGGTGAATACTACTTCAAACCCCGCGCCGTTGTGACGGCGCGGGGTTTTTCTATGTAGTTGCTTCGTGTCGCTATCTTTAGTTTGATCGTGCTGACAAGCATTCGCCTCGAAGAAAGCATTACCCATCTCACTGGGATGGTGTTTTGAGGAGCAGGTGACAGAGCATATTCAGAACAAGGAAATAATTTTTTCCTCGTGGCTTGCGAAACTAATTTCTCAATTATGCGAGAACGTCTTGACAAACTTCATCTGTGGTACTATACTTGGTGTGTTCTGAAACACTGCAACACGCGAAGGGGCAAACATCAGCGGTGGCTATTTTACAATTGGATCGGGAAAGAAGTGCGGGACGTCGCAGTCCTGGCGGCGGTCGGATGGGCAAGCAAACCAAGTTTCAAGAGGTTTGTGGTCGCCTGACCGATATGGCGCACCAACTCGGTCCCGACGCGAAACTGCCCACGGTTCTCCAACTGCGTGACCGGCTCGGTGTCTCCATCGCGACGTTGAACTCGGTTTTAACGGAGTTGGAAACGCAGCGCGTCGTGCGCCGCCGCCATGGGGTCGGAATCTATGTCGCCCCGGACATCCGTCAGCACCGCGTCGCGTTGATCTGTGACCCGTCGTTCTTCCGCGTCGCCGGTACGTCGCCGTTCTGGGGACTGCTCGTCGAGAAAGTGCGCCAGCGGGCGGAACAGGAGCGCGAAGCGTTCTCGTTTCATTTCGCCCTTGAAGTCGCGGACAAAAGTTTCGCCGACAAGCCCTCGGACGAACTGGGCGACACGAACCCGTATCTGCCAGAAAACATGATCGAGGATTTGCGTGCGGGGCGGGTGGACGCAGTGCTGGGTGTCGGTTTGCCGCAAATCACCGCGGATTGGATCGAGCGTCAGGATATACCTTTCGTCGCGTTTGCGGGACCGGGTAAATATATCTTCGGTCTTGACAGTAACGAGATTATCCGACGGGGCGTAACGCATCTTTGTGAGCAGGGTTGCCGCAAGATCGGTTACTGGGGCGCGATCTCGCCGCATCGCTATGTGAGTCCGAGTCCCGACCCGAGTGCTAACCCGGTTTATGTAGAAACACTCGCCGCGAATGGTCGTGCCTTCGACCCGGATCTGGTTTGGGACAATCAGCACTTGATTCCCGCCGGGGGCGGGGTGCACACGCTTTCGCATCAGGAGCAGGGCTATCACGCCGCCATGGAAGCGTTCGGAACCCACACGGACCGAATGGATTGGCCGGACGGCATTTTTTCTGCCGATGACATGGCGACGCAAGGGCTACTAACCGCGTTGCAACGTCTTGGCATCCAGGTCGGCGAGGAGATCAAAATCGCCACCCACGCGAACGCCGGATCGCCCGCGCTTCTCGGCTGGGAAGATCGGATCACCCGCCTCGAAGTAGATCCTGCGGAAATCGTCGGCGGCATGTTCGACACCGTGGAAGACCTGTTGCATGGCAAGGAACCGAAGGCTGGCTTCATTGAAGTAAAGCCACGTCTGCGTGCAATGGGCGAGCTTTAACACATTTCGTAGTGTGAAAATATCGCCGTGGTGATTGAACGTCGGAATGAACCGACGCTGTAGGAGAGCGCACTGTTCGCACAATCGAAAACTCTGTCGCTATGAGAAGCGGCGTTCCTAAAGGAAGGAAGTCTGAAAAATGTTTAACAAGAATAATCGCACTGTTCGTGGAGGCTTTACGCTAATCGAGCTTCTTGTTGTTATCGCCATTATCGCAATCCTTGCGGCGATACTTTTCCCTGTATTTGCACAAGCACGGGAGAAAGCACGACAAACCTCGTGCTTGTCAAACGAGAAGCAGTTGGGACTTGCTATGTTGCAATATGTGCAGGATTACGATGAGTCGTTTCCGACAACCGGAGTCTATGATTTCTCGGGCGGCTATGACAGTTATTGGGCGTTCCGTATCCAACCTTACATGAAAAGCCTTCAGGTCGTTTGGTGCCCTTCGGACGGTGGTTCTACTGACCCTAATTATGACAATATAACTGGTTGGGCAGGACCGCGTGTTTCGTACGCGGCGAACGCATTGATGGGTGGACCAAACCTGGCAGACAATACAAACTCGGGAGTTATTGCCGCCTTTAATGCGAGTTGGGGGATCGATGACTCTGGTTGGTTTAAATACCGAGGTCCACGTGCGTTAGCAGAAGTAAATTATCCTGCAACGACAATTATGTTGGCAGAGAAGCATTCGGATCAAATCGAGAAATCAGGTCCGGGGATGAACTGGATAAAGGTGAATTCTTCTGCTTTGTGGCCTACGCAAGTATATCTTTGGGATGGTAACGATAATGCTTTCCCATACATTGATACGTCTAGTGCCATCCCGAACGCGCAACGACCGGAGACGGGGGTGTTCGGTTACGGGCGTAACGGTGGTGTGTCAACCAAGCACTCGGGTATGTCGAACTTTTTGTTTGTTGATGGTCATGTGAAGGCCATGAAGCCTGAGCAAACCAACCCGAATGGACAGGCACGCCCTGCCGATAACATGTGGGTTGCGACTCGCAAGTAGGTAAACAGGTCGCGGTAACGAAGGATCGTTGCCGCGACCTCTAAGGAGACAAAAGAATGAAGCAGTTCAATGTGTGTTTAGGCGCGGCACTATTGTTGGCTCTGATAAGCGTTTCTGGTTGCAACAACACCGCGTCCGGTAATGTTGAAACAGAAAAGAAGCTGAAGGAGAGTTTTTCCAACAAAGAGTTCGACATTAACAAAGTCCCGCCGGAACAACGGGCGCGTGTGCAGGCATTGATGGGGGCAAACTCTGCGGCTTCTAAGGATGCAGGAAAGACAACTGCCGCTTCCGCCCCACCTGCTAAGCCTTAGTTTTGTGTCATGGAGAAGGGAACTATACCGGATTCACCTTATCAGGCAAGATCCGTATTGTTCCAACAAAAGGGGATAAAATATGCTTACCCGTAAGTATCTGTTATTATCTTTGTGCGCGTTATGCACCTTCGGGGCAAGCATCAATGCCAATGCTCAGTCAACGTCTGGATTCAATGTTACGTTTTCTCCGAACTCCATTGTTACTGTTGCTGGAGGGGGCAATTCCACAAATTCAATCGTGCAATTGATCCCTCCCTCCTCGGCACCCCTCACTGCTCCTGTTCTCAACGTCAATACTTCTTATCCCTGGTCACTTCAGAACGATGGCAGTTACAAAGCGAGCATGTATTTTGTTTCGTCTAACAATACTGGACCTGGTAGTAACGGCAGAATGAATGGTTCCTACTCCGCCAACGCGATATACAATGTCAAAGGTCCGGCGGACTACTCGTTGTGCAGAGTACGTTTCGAGGTTTCACATGGTGCTATGGCTGCAGCATCTTGCGGATTTGAGGCGTCAGCCACTGCCGCAATAAACTCGGTATGCTCGATCGTAAACGGTGATCCTATAGGTGGATTATCAGCGGGAGGATCTGCAAGTAGTGGCAACCCTTTTACTTATAGTGATAGTGCAACAACGATTTGTGATATCCCGATCTCATTAGAACAGTTTGGAAATGAATCTGTCGGATCTGTGTCGTTTGCGTTCGGTGGAAGTGCTTCTACTTCGACAAATGGTTCGTTGTCAGGAAGTGCTTACGCACAGGCAGGTTCGCAAATGACAATCAAAATTCTCAGTGTTTATGTCCCGTAGTCGCTGAAAACATACAAGAATACGCCGGAAATGTCCTTGTGTTTGCTCCGGTGAATCGTTTATCGTTGACGAATGAACAGTAACCTTTTCTCTTTATCTGACTTGCGCTGCGACGCCCGTGTTGATCCACTCGGCACGGGCGATGCTTCGCCGAAACTGTCGTGGAAGTTGATCGCGACGGAACCGAACTATCGCGGTCTGCGGCAGGTGTCGTACCGGGTCCGTGTGGCATCCCGACCGGAACTGCTTGCAACGTCGCCCGATCTATGGGATTCCGGTGCGGCCACCTCGGACCAGTCCGTCGGAGTGACCTACGCCGGTCCCCCGCTGACTGCCGGCAAACGCGCCTGGTGGAATGTTTCCGTCACCAACGAGTCCGGTGAGAGTGCTGTCAGCGAGACGGCGTTCTGGGAAGCCGGATTGCTACAGCGCACGGATTGGGAGCCCGCCCGCTGGATCAGTGGTGATCTGGTCGGTGGGTCCCGCTCCACGGTTCCCTTGCCGTACCTGCGCCGTACCTTCCCCTTGGATTCCGTGCCGGAGAATGCCCGTTTGCATATCACGGCACTGGGGCTATATCGGGTCTATATCAACGGGACTCGCGTCGGCGACGACGAACTGACACCCGGCTGGACCGATTACAAGAAACGGGTCCAGTATCAGACTTATGATGTGTCCTCTCTTCTACAGCCCGGCGAAAACATTATCGCGGCGGTGCTGGGAGATGGCTGGTACTCGGGGCACGTGGAATGGCGCGGTCGCGAACGGTACGGCGACCGACCGAAACTGCTGGCGACTCTGGTTTCTGGCGACGAGGGGCTTGCCCCGATAGTTACCACGGACGAAAGCTGGCATGTCGCCTACGGTCCGTTACTCGAAGGCGACTTGCTGATGGGCGAGACGTTCGACGCGCGGCGCGAGTGGCAGGGCTGGAATGCGACCCGTTTTGTCGAAGGTCCCGAATGGCGACCGGCTCTCCTCGCCGAAGTCCTGGACGCGATGGAAATCTCGCCGATGATCGGACCTACCGTCAAGGCGACGCAAGAACTCGTTCCTATCGGCGAACCGCAGATAATCCGACGCTGGCCCCAGAACGATTACGTTTTCGACTTCGGGCAGAACCTTGTCGGGCGGGTACGCCTCCGGGTGAAAGCCGACGCCGGAACCACGATCCGCCTGCGCTACGCGGAAACGCTCAAGGATGGTCCCGCCAGTAAGACTGGCGAAATCTACACCGCGAACCTGCGCTCGGCGGCACAGACCGATTATTATACGTGCAAGGGCGACCCCGATGGTGAGAAATGGGAACCCATGTTCACGTTCCACGGCTTCCGCTACGTGGAGGTACAGGGGGTGACGACTCCTCCAACGAAGGCTGATTTGACCGCCGTCGTGCTTCATTCGGACACGCCGCAAACCGGCGATTTCGAATGCTCCGACCCGCTTCTTAACCAGTTGCAAAAGAATATCGATTGGGGACAGCGCGGGAACTTCGTGGATATTCCGACCGACTGCCCGCAACGGGACGAACGACTCGGCTGGACGGGCGATGCGCAGGTGTTTATTCGCACGGCGGCGTGGAACCGGGATGTTCAGGGGTTTTTCTACAAGTGGTTTCGCGATATGCGCGACGCGCAGGGAACCGAAGGGCAGATCCCGTCCGTGATTCCCGATACCGGCGTTGTCCCCGGTGACGGCGGTCCCGCGTGGGCGGATGCGGGTGTGATCTGTCCGTGGATGATGTACCTCACGTATGGCGACAAAGGTGTACTCGAAACCCAGTATGAGAGTATGGCACGGTTCGTGGCGTACCTGCAAACAATCGCCATCGAGGGGTTGCGCTCTCACCCGGATTACAAGGGTTTTCACGGCTTCGGGGACTGGCTGGCGCAGGACGGCTCGGGCAAGACCGAAGGCGGCACGCCGAAGGACCTGATCGGGACGGCGTTCACTGCTTACTCCGCACGGCTGATGGCGAAAACCGCTACCGTACTCGGCAAGACCGGGGACGCCGCGATGTTCGAGAAGATATTCGAACAGACCCGCGAAACGTTCGCGACGCGATATGTCACGCCGGGTGGGCTGGTTTATCCGGGCACACAGACCGCGTACTGTCTCGCGCTGTATTTCGACTTGCTACCGGAAGCGTTGCGTCCCGCCGCGACCGCCGCACTGGTCGCCGACATAAAATCGCGGGGGAATAAACTGACGACCGGGTTTGTCGGGTCGCCGTATCTGCCACATGTGCTGTCCGATAACGGTCGCGCCGACATCGCTTACGCACTCTTGCACCAGAAGCAGTGGCCCTCGTATCTATACGCGGTGACTCAGGGCGCGACGACGATCTGGGAGCGGTGGGACGGCTGGACGCACGATAAGGGCTTCCAGGATGTGGGCATGAACTCGTTCAACCATTATGCCTACGGTGCCATCGGTGCATGGATGTACCAGCGCGTTGCCGGAATAGATATAGATGAAGCGAAACCCGGCTACAAGCACATCGTACTTAAGCCGCTTCCTTTCGGCAGTGGTCTGACGCACGCTCGCGCTCATTTAGAAACCGTCTACGGGCGCGTCGAATCGTCGTGGCAGTTGGAGAATGACGCGTTGATCTGGGAAATCACCGTCCCGCCCAATACTACGGCTACCGCGTATCTACCTTCGGAACTGTCCATGCAAACCGTGACCGAAAGTGGAAAAACAGTGGATGAAGCGAACGGTATTACGGTTCAAGGGGAGGAGAGCGTTTTTCAACTCGTTTCTGGAAAGTACCGTTTCGTCGCACAAACCAGTAAAGCCTGATTCCCGGTGATGAACGGGCGGTGACGACACCGCCCGTTTTTCCCACCCTATCTATTTTCGTTTATGGTCTAAAGTCTTATGAAACTACGCCGTTTTCTTTCGTCTCTTTCGCTTATCGCGCTCGTCTCCGGTTCGGCGGTCGCCGCCGATTCGGTTCCCGCCTATATCTGGCTGGAAGGGGAAAAGCCGACTTCCGTTACCGGAGTGCCAAAATGGGATGCTACCGGTTGGGGGCGAAAAGAACTACTGTCGGGAGAAACCTGGCTACAGATCAATGTCGCCGACGATAAGACGGCGACCGATATTGGCGCGGATGGGGCGATAGTCCGGTATGCGTTCGACGTGAAGGTTGCCGGTGCGTACCAACTCTGGAACCGGGTCGGTTTCGAGTTCGTCCGTTCGCCGTTCGAGTGGCGCGTCGATGGCGGGGCGTGGAACACGGTCAAGCCCGATGATCTGACCACCGATCTGCAAGCACTGGAAACCTGGAACGAGGTCGCCTGGATCAAAATGGGCGACGCCCCCAACCTATCCGTGGGCGATCACACGCTCGAAATCCGCCTTACCAAACGCAACAAGGCGGACGGCAAACCCGACCGGGTGCTATACGCTTCCGATGCTCTCTGCCTGACAAACGGGACGTTCCACCCGAACAGCAGGTACAAACCGGGCGAGACGCGTAACGCACCGGAAGATAAGCAGGCGCGAGAGAAGATTTTCGCCTTGAGTCCCGCCGTAAATTCATCCGAGGTTTTACGCTCTTCGGTGAACCTGTCCGGGCTCTGGGAAGTGTGCCGCGCCGATGAGCAACTTCCCAAGCCCGTTGCGGAACCGTTCGAGGATATGCCGACGAATCCGGTCTGGACTGCGATCCCGGTACCGAGCGACAAGAACGAATCACGCCCCGACCTGTTGTTCGCGCATCGGCTCTGGTACCGCACGCGGGTGAATGTCCCGGCGGATATGGCGGGGAAATCGTTCACGATCCATTTCCCGCAGAACAATCTGAATACGACGTTGGTCGTCAACGGCGAGTTATGTGGTTTCAACAAGAACCCGCACGCGCCGTTCACGATTGATGTCACGAAAGCCGTCAAACCGGGGCAGGTGAACGAAATCCGCGTCGGGATTCGGGACGCCTGGTACGCCTACACCACGTCGCCGACGAATCCGATGAAACAGCGCAAGATGTTCAATATCCCGCTGTCGTTTGTCGGCAACGGCTTTCAGGACCTGTCGTATCCGGTCTGGCACGCGTGGCAAAGCGGGATTCTCGTCGCGCCGACGCTGACCACGACGGGCAGCGTTTACGCGGCGGATGTTTTCGTCAAAACGAGTGTCGCGAAAAAATCGCTCGCTACGGAGGTGACGCTCTCGAATGTGTCGGGGGGAAATCGGGACGCGGAAGTCGTGTGCGAGGTGATCGAACCGAAGACGGGGAAGATAGTGCATTCCCTCCCGCCGAAGTCGCTCCCGGTCCCCGGCGACGCGAAGAAGACGGTCGAAGTGTCCGGCAAATGGGAAGATCCTATCCTGTGGTGGCCCGACGCGCCACACATGTACACGCTCCGCACTACCGTGAAAGTAGACGGAAAGGCGATAGACGTCATCGAAACGCCGTTCGGGTTCCGGGAGTGGAGCACCGAAGGGAAAGATTTCACCCTGAACGGTGTCAAATGGCACGGATGGGCGGATCTGACCGGCGGTTCGACGCCGGAAGAGTGGATCGCGAACTACCGTAAAACCGGGCAACGCTTCGCCCGCTCGTTTGGCTACGCGCAGGGCGGGCAAAAGTGGCTCGGCTTGGATTACGCCGACGCACTGGATCTGTATGACCGCGAGGGGATCGTGGTACGCCGCTCGGGAATCCTGGACGGTGAAGCCATCGGCTATAACGCGATTGAGAGCGACCCCGAACTCAAAAAGTTGTATAACAGCGAAACCAAAGTCGAACTGCAAAACAACTGGCGCGATCAGATGGTGCAACAGGTGAAAGCCGAGCGTAATCACCCGTCCATCCAACTCTGGAGTATCGAGAACGAGTGGCTGTACATCAACTGCATCAACCTGTATGGCGGTCTGATGGATGAGTTTGAACAACGGGCGAAAGACGTGATGGATGCGGTATCACAAGCGGACCCGACACGCCTTTCGATGGTAGACGGGGGCGGCGCGGGGAAAAACCAACTGTTCCCGGTACACGGTGACCATTATGTTTATTCGGGGGACCCGTCGAAATACCCGGCAATCGCTTATGAGGATAATGTGGATGGCGGCGGGCGAGGGCGGTGGAAGTGGGACAAGAAACGCCCCCGGTACCTGGGCGAGGATTATTTCGCGACTGGGATCAACCCGGCGGATTATGCATTCATCGGCGGCGAGGAAACGTTTCAAGGCAAGGGGGCAACCAAAAAGGCGGTCGGGATGATCCAGCGAATGCTGACCGAGGGGTATCGCTGGGCGGAGTACGGCGCGTACCATTTCTGGCTCGGGGGAAACGATAGCCCGGAGCAACACAAGTCGAACGCGCCGATTGCGGCGTTCTGCAAGGAATGGGACGCGACATTTCCGGGCGGCGCGAAAGTGAAGCGGTCCATCGGGCTGTTCAACGATTCGTTCCGCGAAACACGCCCGCTGACATTCCACTGGTCACTCACGTCGGGGGGCAAAACGCTCTCGAAGGGCGCGGTGACGAAGAGTGTCGCGCCGGGCGAGTCGGTGAAGTTTCCTGTTACCGTCGCTATCCCCGATGTGTCCGCCGGTTCGCGGACGGAAGCGTCCTGGAATTTATCGGTGACGGTGGCGGGCAGGACCGTCTATTCCGACAAAAAAGCGTGGAGTGTGCTGGGCAAGCCGGTTGCGAAGCGGGCGGGTCGGGTCGCCTCGGCATCACCCGCGACGGCGTCGCCCACCGTTTTCCTCTACGATCCGAAAGGTTCGGTCACGAAACAGTTACCCGACCTCGGCATCACGCCGAAAATGCTCCAATCTCTCGCGACACTGCCCGCGATTGCGCCGAACGGCACGGTTCTTCTCGTAGGGCGGGACGCGCTCACACCGACCGAATCTACGTCGTCCGCGCTTGCGGCGTGGGCGTCGCCGGGGCGGACAGTGATCGTGCTGGAGCAAAAGAACCCGCTTCGGTACCAGGCGTTGCCGACGCCGATGGACGCCACGGGCGATCAGGGGAATATGGCGTTTGCCGACGATATGGGGCACCCCGTGCTACGCGGGCTAGCGCAGAAGGATTTCTTCACCTGGGGGACGGAGCAAACGGTATACCGGGGCGCGTACAAGAAACCATCCACAGGTGGGCGTTCGCTGATCCAGTGCCATAACCGTTTGGAGGACACCGCCCTGGCGGAACTGCCGACCGGGAAGGGCTTATTGCTGCTTTCCCAACTGCGTCTCGCGGAAACGTTGCCGACAAACGCCGTCGCGCAACGTCTCCTTTCCAATCTCGTTTCCTATGGTGCCGCCTACCGACAATCGTTCCGACCGGTCGCGGCGGCGGTGGCGGCGGGGTCGCCTATCGCAAAAGCACTCGGTGCGACGGGCGTGACATTTACCCCGGCGAAGGACCCCCTATCCGCACTGAAAGACGGCAAAACCAAACTGGTGGTCCTGGAAGCGACGCCCGCGCATCTGAAAGCGATGGTGGCGAATAAAGCCGCCGTCGATGCTTTCGCCGCGAAGGGCGGCTATCTCGTACTCTGCAATCTGACACCGACCGGTTTGGCAGATTACAACAAACTGGTCGGGGCGAATCACATGATCCGTCCGTTCCGGCGCGAACGGGTGACCTTCCCGGCAACGAAACACCCGTTGACCGCAGGGTTGACGCTCGGCGATGTGGTCATGCAGTCGGGGCAACGGATCAATAACTTCACGTCGGACACCTATCTCGCCTCCGACGTTTTTACCTATGCGGTGGATTACGACGAGGTCGCCTCGTTCGCAAAACTACCCGAACCGTCGTTCTGGGGCAACAGTGACGCGTCGAATGACCACGATCCGTACAATATGGTCAACGGATTCTATTCTGCAGACGGCTGGCAGTATATCTTCTCGATCTGGGCGGGCTCCGGTGATCCGAAAGCGATTCCGTTCCAGTTCAGCGTGCCGCAGACCATTCAGCGGTTGGAGTGGGCGGGGAACGCTTTCTACTGGCCCACGACAAAAGTAGAACTCACGTTCGACGGCAAGTCGCCACAGGCGTTCAAGACCGAGCCGAACAACGAGATCCAGCTATTCAGTGTGAAGGCACCGGGACCGGCGAAAGAGGTCGGTCTACGGATTGCGGGCTTTGAAAAACCAACACCGAACGCGATCGTCGGCGTGGACAACGTCCGCTTCTTCGCCAAACGCTCGCCGGAGTTTTACAAGTCCGTTCGCCCTATGCTTTCCGTGGGAACATTGATGGAGTATCCCCGTGGCGCAGGCGGCATCGTGCTGTCAAATATCCTGTTCAAGGAAACCGAGGAAAATCCAGAGAACGGCGTCAAGAAACAGCGCGTGCTGGGCACCATCCTGCGCAACCTGAAGGCACCGTTCGGAGGGGGCAAATC
>JACMIS010000342.1 GCA_014381035.1 Armatimonadota bacterium | reverse complement strand
TAACGAGCACCGCAGGTGAAACCGATCCAACAAAGTGTTGGCGCCGTCCGCGCAGGACAGAAACTAAGACCCGGCGAACGGCATGGTTAATGCCGCCACTCTTCGTCCAGCATCGGCTTGATCAGTGTCGCCAGTTCTTCATAGAACGCATCCTTGTAGTGCAGACCGTCCTCCCGGTACAGTTCTATTCGCGGCTGTCCGTGCTTGTCGAAAACGAGCGGATTGGCATCCAGAAAAGCGCGATTCTTCGTCTGCGCCGCGTGATCGCGTACCAGACGGTTCGTCGCGTCCACAACGTTCCAGCGGTCCCGCTTCTGCGGCGAGCGGAACGACGAAACGAAATAGACTTTCGTGTCCGGCAACCGCTCCGCCACCCGCGTCGAAAACTGACGGATACGCTCCGCAATCGCCTCCGCCGTCTCGCCAGCGTTGATGTCGTTCGAGCCGCAATAATACACGATGATTCGCGGCGCATACGGGAACACGATCTCGTCCGCGTAATGCAGCACTTCCCAGGTCCGCGCCCCACCGAACGCCCGGTTCGTCACCGGGAGGGGTGCCATCTGCTCCCCGAGACGCGTCCACTCCCGAAAAATACTCGAACCGACGAACAAGATTCCGCCCGTCACCGGCGGGGTCGCCCGGTCCGTTTTCGCGAACGCCGCGATGCTGTCCGCGTACTCGATCTTCTGCCCCACCGGAACGAAACCTTCCTTCGCCGAATCGGCCTGCGCAACAGCAAGAGTGATAATCCTTGTCCCCCAGTTCTTTTTTGTCTTTCTGGACGGCCTCAGCGCCACGCATAGGGCGAAAGTAGTTTGGATCGTTCGCCACTGAAATTATCAGCCGACACCTCTGGGAGGGGGACCTGCGCCTCGCTGGTTCCATCAATGTTCAGCACGAACAACCTGTCGCTGCCAGAAAAGCTTCTGCTTTGACAAACGATCCTCGTCCCGTCCGGTGAGAAGGATGGGTAGTAGTAGCGGTTGGGGCCGCCCGTCAGTTGTGTTGCCCCGCTCCCGTCGGCGTTCGCCATCCAGATGCCCGACGGAGCGTCCACTACTCCCCGAACATAAGCGATCCGCATGCCATCAGGTGAGAAAGCGGCGTGATAAGCGTCCGATGCCAACAAAGCCTCCCCGCTCCCGTCGGGGTTCATGGTGTACACGCCCGTACCGTCGAACTGCTGTCTTTCGTAGATGATCTTCGACCCGTCGGGTGAAAAGGAGGCGTTGCGGAAGAAGTTGCCCTCCGCGACCAGGACCGGTTCGCTACCGTCCGAGTCTACCGACCAGATGCCGTCTAACCCGGTGTAAAGAACCTTCGAACCGTCCGGCGAGAAAGAAACCATGCTTACTTGCGTATCCGGTTCCAGGCTCGTCAGTCGCTTCATCTGGCTCCCGTCCGCGTTCGCCACCCAAACCTGTAGCGGGGACGGGTTGTCGTCCCTATCCCGACGGCAGCCGACACCGCAGTCGTCGCGGCTACTCAGGAAAGCTAGTTTCGAGCCGTCGGACGACAGCGTGGGCGCGGCATCAACCACTCTTTCCGGTGACTCTATCAGCCGTTCGTGCCCGGTGCCGTCGGGACGGACCGCGTACACCTGGGTGGAAGCGGTATTGAAGCGATTCCCACCGCCGCCGGCACCTGTGGTTCCGCCCCCGTCCGATTCGAACAGGGTGACATAGACGATCTTGTTCTCGATCCGCCTCCCGCCGCCATCTGCAACAGAGTCCGAGGAATCGCTGCCGCACCCCGCGATAGGGAGAAGGAAGAACGGAACGATGGCCAAAACGCGGCAAATGTTCCCACGCGTAGCGAGATCGCGCACAGAAAGCCGTTGCAAGAACGCCGCTCGAACTTTACGGAGAGTTATCATAAACAAAACTTCGATTTTTCTCCCCGCTTCTCCTTTTTATGCAAGTCACGCAGTGCCATGAAAGCGCGTACACCACCGCTTCCTTGCTCGCTGGTTCGATGCGTCGTCTATAAACCGGGAAGGATAGGGACCGGATCGCCCTTCTTCAAGGCGTTCAACCACGCGTCCGAGCGCTGATAATACCGGTCCTGAAACCCGCCCTGTCCCTGGTGATCCGAAAGCGGCATCACGACCATCTCTTTGGCGACCGGAATCTGGTTCGCCATCGCGAACACCCCGGACGGCGCACTCGTCTGATCCAGCAACCCCAGCGCGACCAGACTCGGTACCCGGATACGCGATGCGAAATTGATCCCGTCGAAATAGCTCGCGGTTTCCAGAACCGCTTTGTCTTTCCCGTCAATGCTGTAATAGGGCCAGGAAACGCCGCGTCCGTCCGGGACGGCGGCGTGGTCGCAGCCCGCGGGAACATTCACCATCATCGCGCTGACTTTCGGCTGTAGCGCCGCCAGCGCGATAGACTGAAAGCCGCCCTGACTCGTCCCCGACGCCACCAGAATTCGCCCGTCCCAGTCGGGGCGCGACATCAGATACTCCGACGCGCGGTAGCACCCCAGGATCATGCGCAGGAAATAGCTGGTGTCCCGGCTACGATTCCCGATGTTGATATAGTTGCGCAGCGCGGTCTCGTTCTGCGTCTTGTAAAACTCCGGGGTTTCGTCCAGAGGCAGATCGTGCGCCATGACGTTCAGTGCCAGCCAACCGCGTGCGGCGTAACCGGTGACGTTCTGCTTCGGGAGTCCATACACGCCCGCCCACTGGAGCACGATGATCGCCGGAAACTTACCCCCGGTCTTCGGGCGGGCGAGTTGCGTATGCACCGTCGCGCCGCCGATATTCCCCAGTGTCACCTGTGCGTACTCGACCGTGTCGCTTCCGCTATCGCTGCTCACCACCACCGGGTTCATCGGCACAGCGGCGAGTTCGGCTAACTTCGCCTTCCAGAACGCGTCGAAATCCCCGGGGCGCGGCGCGGACGGCTTGATCTTCGCCGCATCAACCACCGCCCCACCAAACACACGGATCGCTTTCCCGTCCGCCCCCGTCGCGGAAATCTCCATCAGATACGCCATCGGCTCACTCGAACTCGTCTCGATCCGCCCCGCGCCACCGGTCAGAACCGTATCACCCTCGGCAACGACCCTACCCCCGCCCCGCTTCAACCGGTAATGCACACTCTTAACAACCCCGGTCGCGTCATCCGATATCCCGACATCCCAGACGACCTTCTCGCC
>JACMIS010000341.1 GCA_014381035.1 Armatimonadota bacterium | reverse complement strand
TCCGATAGTCGCACTTACGGCGTCTACCCACCCCGATTTGACCGTGGATGGTGCGGATGAGTTTGACCCCGCGCTAAACCTGATCAAAGGCGGCGGCGGGGCGTTGGTGCAGGAGAAACTGGTCGCCGTATCCTCACGGGAGATGATTGTGATCGCCGACGAATCCAAAGCGGTGACGACGCTCGGCGCGTTCCCGCTCCCGGTCGCCGTGGTACCGTTCGGCTGGGAGACGACGCAGGAGCGGCTGATCGAGCGGTTCGGTGTCGAGGCGACGCTCCGCCAGAACCGCGACGGTCACGGTCCGTTCGTCACCGATGACGGCTTATACGTGGTAGATTTGCGTTTTGGGAGCATTGCCGATCCCGCGGAAATGGAATCGCGGATTCGCGGGGTCACCGGGGTCGCCGAAGTCGGATTGTTCGTCGGCGTCGCGTCGCGTGTCCTCGTGGGCGCGGAGGACGGCACGGTACGCGAGGTTCTGCGTTGACGGCTAATGCCATCCGGTCGCGAACTGGCAAATGAGCCAGACCGTGATCGCTCCGGTAACGGCACAACGGGCGGCGCGTACTCCGTAGTTCGAATTGCGGGCGATACACCATCCGAATACCGCTATGGTTACGAAAATCATGGCGATACTGAATTGGCTGTAGATCGAACTCACGTGGTTGCCGCACAGCAAACGTCCGCGCAAGCCGATCAGCTCAATCAAGGTCGTCACCGAAAGGAAAGCCGCCATCAGCGCGTTCACCAGGGCGACTGTCACCCCGAAGCCACTTTGCTTGAATCGTTTCATGCGCGTATTGTACCGCGCCTGAGCGGTTTCCTTTCGCAACCGGTTTTCGATATAATATGCCACGGGTGCGGCGTTTATTTTATCGTCGCGCCCGTTGTGCCGTCATCTCACTTTTATCTTTTTGTAAAGGGTGTATCAAAATCATGTCCCAACCCATCCGTTCTTCTCGCCGTCTTTTTCTGGGCGCGTTGCTTGCCGCACCGTTTGTTCTTCGCTACACGCCCGCGTATGCCGGTGCGTCCGCGCCGACCAAGCGGTTCACAATTTTGCACTCGAACGACCCGCACGGTCACTTGATGCCGTTCTCCTATGCGGACAAGACCGCGCCCGGTGACTTTGTTTCCTACATGCCGAAGCACGTCCAGATCGGTGGGGTCGCACGCCGTGCCACTGTTGTCGGACGGATCAAGCGCAAAGAGAAAAATGTGCACGTCTTTGATCTCGGCGACTCGATGGACGGTTCGCCGTTCTCGGTAGAGTATCTCGGCAAGGCGGATTACGAAGCCAATAGTCTGGTCGGGTTCGACATGGGCACGTTCGGGAATCACGATTTCAACATGACCACCGATCAGTTCAAGGAAATGCGGTCGTTCATCAAGTACCCGATGGTGCTGGCGAACGTGTACGACAAAACCACGAAACAGCCGATTGAGCAGCCGTATGTCATCGAGAACTGGGATGGTCTGAAAGTCGCTTTGTTCGGCTTGACCACGTATTCGTCGCGGACGTACAAAGCGATCAGTGACACGTGCGAGATGCGCCAGCCCGCCGATGTCGCCAAGGAACTGGTCCCGAAACTGCGCCAGCAAGCCGACTTGGTGATCCTGCTTTCACACTGCGGCTACGATGAAGACAAGATCATCGCGCAGGATATTCCCGGAATTGATCTGATTGTCGGGGCGCACTCGCACACACGTCTGCCGGTGGGGGATTACGAGGCGGCGAAGAACCCGAAGCGCGGCGACCCGCAAGGCACCGTTATCGTACAGGCGCACGCATGGGGTGGCGAACTCGGACGACTGGATTTGATGGCGCAACCGGGACCGGACGGCAAATGGCGGGTCGCGCAATACACGGCGAGTCTTCTGACGATGGACGATTCCGTTGCCGAGGATAAGCGGGTCAAAGCTGTGGTCGAAAAATACTGGAAGCCGATCTCGGCGAAGTACGGCGAAATCGTTGGCAAGGCGGCAGACGAATTCGTGGACATCAAGGGTGAGGATGCGACAAACTACTACCTGATGTGCGATGCGATGCTCGCGGAAACGCCCGGCGCGGAGTTCGAACTGGAAAACTTCGGCGGGGTACGCGCCCCGGTGCTGCGCGGCGACATCACCCGCGGCGATCTGATCAACGTGGACCCGTTCACGAACACGATCTTTACGTTCGAGATCAAAGGCTCGGACTTGAAGAAACTGCTCGGCTACACGCGTCCGGCAACTTCGAAAACACTCCGCTACGTGGCAAAAGCAACGCCGCGCACCGATGGCAGCGGCAAGTCGGACTGGGCATTCGTGGATGGCACGCTGAATGGGGCACCGATAGAGGACGAGAAAATATACAAGGGAGCGGCGTCCTCTTACTACTTCGGAGGCGAAGTGAAAAAGTACGCGATAAACCCGGTAGACACGAAGAATATGCGCCTCGATCTGCTGGCTAACTACATCAAGAAAAACTCGCCGATCTCTCCGACCCCGGACGGGCGCGTTAAACTCGAAGGCGGAACGGCGTATAACTGATCGGTAAATCCAGCGAAAACGGCACGGACCAGTGTTCGTGCCGTTTTTCTTAACATAATGCCATAGCACAGCTGAAAACTTAATCTTTCCTTAACCTGCAATTTAACCTTTACTTAACCTGAATAAACGGAACATAGTGGTAGCATATGGGTGGACCAAAGCGTTGTATATTGGACCAAAGTATTTGCCACTAACAAGTATTGGAGAACTGTCATGCTGTATCTGAACACTGTCGCAGGAGGGAATACTCGTCACCGAGGATTTACCCTCATCGAACTACTCGTCGTTATTGCTATCATCGCATTATTAGCAGCGATACTGTTTCCAGTTTTTGCGCAAGCGCGTGAAAAAGCCCGCTCCATATCGTGCGTATCCAATCTCAAACAGATCGGGCTCGGTATCATGATGTATGCTCAGGATCACGACGAAACCTACCCGATCAACCACGCTGACTGGTGTGCGTCGTATCTTGGCAATCCCGACAGTTTTGATAACTGTAAGTATGCTTCATGGACACAGGAGATTTATCCGTACATGAAAAACGCGGGTATCTTCTTTTGTCCGAGTGGCGACACCTCCAACCTGTTCGATGTGCTGGGACCGCAGGGTACGTCTCCCGTGAAGATCGCGATATTTCAAGGTCTGGGTATCAACGAAAACGTGGTGAAGGCCGCCCGTAACGATGTCTACAATACGACCCCGGTCCCGCTCGCCGACATCGGTCGCCCGGCAGACCTGGCACTTGTCGCCGATAGTACGAACATCCTGTTCACGGATCCGCGGCGTATCATGAGCCCAAACTGCGTTGACGGTGACAATGTATCGCCGCGTTGCGCCTGGTGGGGACCGCGTAACTCGCCGTCGGAAACGGTCTATCTGCCTATTCGAGGCAAACAGCGTCATCAAGGCGGTTCCAATATCTCTTTCGGGGATGGTCATGCCAAGTATTGGAAAGCAGAAGCGATGGGCGTGGATCAAGCCCGCCGCGACGCGGGCTTGTCCCGTGACTATTACTTCAAACTGATAACCAGAACGGATGACGACCGCTTGAAGTAAAACGCATCAGGACATTGTCAGCGGAAGACCCTGCGCGGTGAGCAGGGTCTTTTTATTTGACCTGTTGCCTGTCTGTCTCTGGGAACTATCTGTACCAGTTTGTCGGGGTGAGGGGCGTTTCATAACAAAACCTGGCGGGGAACATGCCACGCGGTGTCGTCGAGTTCGCGACGTTCCGACCTACTTGCCGATGCAGAAACGCGAGAAGATGCCCGCAATGATTTCCTCGCGGGCGGTTTGACCGGTAATTTCCCCGAGTGCGGAAATCGCGGCGTGGGCATCTACGGCGATAAGTTCGGCGGGCATTCCGCTTCGTAGGGTGCTGAGTGCCATGTCGAGCGACGTGGTAGCGCGTTGCAGGGCGTCGGTATGGCGGGCAGAAGTGACGAGCGGCGCGTTGGTATCAATGGTTTGTGCATTTGTCAGGTGGGACAGGATCGCCGTGGTAAGTCCGGGCAGTCCCGCGCCCGTCCGTGCCGCGACCGTGACAACGGGCGTTTCCGGCAGAAGGTGTTGCGCATCAAGAACGGTTCCGGCGACATTTCCGGTGTCGGATTTATTCACCGCGACTACCACGGCGCGTCCGGCGAGCGATTGCAGGAATGTTACGTGGTCGGGTGTTACGCCTTCGGTTCCGTCGAGCACGGCGACAATCACATCGGCATCCGACACGGCGGTCCGTGCTCGCTCGACGCCGATTTTTTCCACCGTGTCGCCGGTTTCCCGAATCCCCGCCGTGTCCAGAGCGCGAACGGGAATCCCTCCGATATTCAGCGATTCTTCCACGACGTCTCGCGTGGTTCCCGCAATCGGCGAAACGATGGCGCGGTCACGTCCGGCAAGGGCATTGAGGAGCGAAGATTTTCCGACATTCGGACGACCGGCGAGAACCAGCGTCACGCCGTCCCCGAGCCGCTGTCCATAGGCGGCTGTCGAAAGCAGGCGGGTCGCCACCGTCTGAGCGCGGCTAAGCGCGTCCTCGACAACGGCGGTCGCTGCCGGGTCGGTAAGTAGCTCGCCAACATCCTCGGGGAAATCAATACTCGCCTCGATGCGGGCAAGGGCATCCTCGATGGCGGTGGTCGCTTCGGTGACGGCTTGCGACAAGGAACCGGAAAGCTGGCGACGCGCGACCCGCTGTGCGGTCACCGTTTGTGCAGAGATCATCGAGGCGATGGCTTCGGCTTGGGCGAGGTCCAGTTTGCCGCTGACGAAAGCGCGTTCGGAAAACTCGCCCGGATGTGCCATTCTCGCCCCGGCAGAAAGCGCGGCTTGGAGAACCCGCGATAGCGTTACGCTCCCCCCGTGCCCCTGCAACTCGACGACATTTTCTCCCGTGAACGAGTTCGGGGAGTAAAATACCGCGACCAGACCGTCGTCAATCATCTCGCCCGATTCCGGCTCGATAACCTCCATCCGCCGGAGCGTCGCGTGAGGTTGGTCGGAAACTCGTACTTTCGTGCGCAGGATACGTTCTGCAATCGCCAACGCCCCGGGACCGGAAATACGGACCATACCCACTCCCGCCGGGGCGGTCGCGGTAGCAATAGCGACAATAGTTTCCGATATAATCATAATAAATGATGCGGTTTAGCAGGGACGGGATCGAACCCTCGCCAGAGCGATAACGTTTCCTAACGCCCCATCGCAACTGCTCCGCGAGGATACCCTCAATCATGCTATCGCAACTCAATCGAGTCGGCTTTGTTGCCTACGCAGATCCTATGAAAACTTGCTGGTACCATAACTATGCAGAGTGATCTGATTTTTCTCGACAGAATCTTAGGCACCTTTGACCGGTGGCTGAAACCCGTGTACCGCATCGTCGGTCCCAGCGCGGACAGGGAATATCTGTACTGCGAAAGCGACCGGCGCGTGCGCATCTGCTTTGATTACCTTTGTGGAGCTGATGTTGATAAGGTCATTTATGTTTCTGAAATCAACAACTGGGAGCCGCCACACGATCACGAGACTATCTCCCCGGAGAAGCGGAGCGAGATTGTGCGACGCTTGGAAGACACCCTGAAGGCGCAACGGGCCCGCTATGAGCTCCAATAATCAGCAGTACGTTTCCGGCGCATTGTCGGAGTCCTGCTCACGGCGGGGTACACGAGCGGCGGACTGCGGGCGTGGAAGCAGAACGCCTACGGGCGGACCTACTTCCTTTATGACGGGACGACGCCGGTCGTCGAACTGCAGGCGGTTTCCTATACGAACGCGAACAGCAAGCCGGTGACGGAATACCTGCCTTCCGCGGTCAATATCTTCGGCGCGAACGGACTCATCTCCCGGGTCGGTGTGAGCCATTACCCTCACCTGTCCCCCGGCTACCTGAGTTCGACATTCGACACGCTGTATTTCACGTTTGACGAGCGGGGCAACGTGTGCGAGGAGATGTACAAGAACGAAGGGGTGCGTCAGCGCAAGGGGTATGCCTCCTACGGCACGCCGCTGACCGACACGTCCGAGGTCTTCATCGGGATAGCGCAGGGCGTCTGCTTCGGCTTCGGGGCACAGTTCGGCTACTACACCGACTTCGAGACCGGGCTGATCCTCTGCACCTACCGCTACTACGACCCACAGACCGGGCGATGGATCAAC
>JACMIS010000340.1 GCA_014381035.1 Armatimonadota bacterium | reverse complement strand
TGCGGGCGTGCATCGCGCCTGGCACTGCCTTATGCCTGTACCCAGCGTCTGGACATGTTCCTTCGAATAGTGCCAGCCGGTAAGCACGGGCAGGTTACTTGCACCACGAGCGGTCACTTTCGGAGCCGAGCGTTAGTCCGTAAAATGGTCCATTACGGTACTGCATGACTATCCCGAAAACGAGGGTTTTTGGCACACTCTGTCAGAAAGACCGTAAGTGCCTGAAAATAGGCCCGGTTCTGTACCAAAAGCCGTCCCAAATTCAACGCCCCAAAACTGTACCGGTCTTCTGACTTCTGGTACAGTAGAGACATGAAAATCGGGTATGCGCGGGTCAGTTCCGAAGACCAGAACCTGCATCTGCAAAAAGACGCGCTGAGGCAGGCGGGGTGTGAGCGCATCTATGAAGAGAAGGAGTCCGGCGGCAAAGCGGACCGGCCGGAACTCTTGCGCCTGCTGGACACGGCGCGGACCGGCGACACTTTGGTGGTCTGGCGGCTCGACCGTCTGGGCAGGTCGCTCAAGCACCTGATCCAAACCGTGGAAGACCTGGAAGCGCGGGGCATCGGGTTCCAGAGCGTGACCGAAGCCATTGACACGACGACCAGCGGCGGCAAGCTGGTCTTCCATATTTTCGCGGCACTAGCGAAGTTCGAGCGGACGCTGATCCGGGAGCGGACTCGTACGGGTCTTGCGGCGGCGCGCGAACGCGGTCGCCAAGGCGGACGCCCCAAAGTCCTGAGCGCGGAGAAGTGTCGGATGGCGCAGGCACTGCGTGACGATCCCAGCCAGAGCATCCAATCCATTTGCAAGACGATGGGAATCGCCCGAACCACGTTCTACCGCTACACCAAGGGGAAAGCAGAAAACCCGACCGGCGAAAAGTCCTGATTCCGATTACGCCAAATAATTCAGAAAAATCTGCGCCAGATAATTCAGAAAGTTACACACACAATTGTCGATTGATTTTGTGTACGATAATGTTTATTGTAGTACACAAATCAGATGCAAGGAATCTGAAACTACATATCCGATCATCCATCAAAACAACCGACGCAGGTTAAAACAGGATACAGAACACATTAAAGCAATGACATTAAAGGAAATAGCAGAATCTTTGCAGGCACCGGAAAGCACGGTGCGACTTTATCGGGATGAATTCGCTGAATTTATCCCTGCGATAGGGGAAGGGCGGCGGCGGCGTTACGAAATCGGGGCGATTGAAACCCTCAAAACGATAGTGGAGCGAAAAAAGGCGGGGATTAGCGGCGCAAACATCCGGCAGGAGTTAGCCAGAACGTGCACACCGCAAGAAAAACGACGGGCAGTAACCCAGGAAGACCGGATCGCTGTTATCCTGCTTGCATTGGAGTCGCAGGGGAGTGAAATCGCTATGTTGCGTTCGGAGATAGGCAGTCTTCGAAATGAGATCGGGCGACTCGTCGCCCTGTTGTCCGTGGAGCGACAGGGCGGTAGAACTATGGAAAGTATTCAACGTGAGCGAATCATGCGATAGGGGGCCTGCTTACGACTTTGCCCTTTTACTTCGAAAGACGGGCTACGCTACGGCGCGAGCCCATCGCTCTTCCTAGCGCGAGTCACTTCCGCGACGTGTGAGGTGCGAAGGTGACAACCAGCGACTTGTACGCCGGGGTGTTACTACGGTCTGCTTTTTGGTTCAATGGCACCAGGACATTTGCTTCTGGGAAATAGGCGGCGACATTGCGGCGAGGCAGATCATACGAAACTACTTTGAAGCGATGTGCGGTACGTATTTCGCCGTCGAAGTGACTCGTTATGTCTACCCATTGCTCCGGCGCGAGTCCCGCTTCCCGGATGTCATCCGGATTCAGGAAAACCACGCGCCGCCCGCCGTAGACACCCCGATACCGGTCGTCCAACCCGTAAACCGTGGTGTTGAACTGATCATGGCTTCGTAGTGTCATCAGAAGAAACTGCCCTGGCTGCAGATCGTGTCGGGGGAGAGGATGAACCGTGAAGTGGGCTTTGCCGGAGAACGTGTTGAATGTTCCTTCGCGCGGGGCGTTGGGCAGATAAAAACCGCCCGGTTCACGCACCCGTCGGTTGTAATCATCGAAGCCGGGAATCACACGTGAGACCGTGTCGCGGATGCGGTCGTAGTTGGTGCGAAAACCTTTCCAGTCCGTTCTCGTTCGGTCGCCCAGAGTTGCCCCCGCGAGTCGCGCCACAATAGCGGGTTCGGACAGCAGTTCCGGGGATGCGGGCTCCAAGCCACCCCGTGACGCATGAACAACCCCCATCGAATCCTCGACCGTGACAAACTGCTCGCCGTCTTTTTGCAGATCTCGCTCGGTGCGTCCGAGGCAGGGCAAAATGAATGCCGTTTCACCGGTGACGAGATGCGCCCGGTTTAGTTTCGTGGACACCTGTACGGTGAGTTTACAATTTTGCAACGCCTGCGCGGTGTACCTGGTGTCGGGAGTCGCGGAAAGGAAATTGCCGCCGAGCGCGAAAAATACTTCCGCGTTGCCGTCGTGCATTGCCTGGATTGATTCCACCGTGTCGAAACCATGATGGCGCGGCGGGTTAAATCCGAACTCGGTTTGTAGCGCGTCCAGAAACGCCATGCTCGGCTTCTCGTAAATGCCCATAGTCCGGTCGCCCTGCACGTTCGAGTGACCCCGCACCGGACACAATCCCGCGCCCGGTCGCCCGATATGCCCTCCGAGAAGGCAGAAGTTGACCACCGATTGAACATTCGCGACGCCGTTCTTATGTTGCGTCAACCCCATCGCCCAGCAAACAATCATGCGCTTGGAGTCGAGCGCGATCCGGGCGGCTTCCCGGATACGCTCACGGTCAATCCCGCATCCATCCACGATCTCTTCCCAGGAGGTTTGCCGCAAGTCATCGGCGAACGCGGCGAACCCGGCGGTGCGCTCCGCGATAAAGGCATGATCAAGTAGTTCGCCGCCGGATTGCTCATCGGCGTCGAGCATCTCCTTCATGATGCCTTTGAGCAACGCGACGTCGCCGTTGATGCGCACCGGAAGGAACAGCGAGGCAATCGCCGTGCCGCTTCCAAGGAGATTCCAGACCTCCTGCGGATGCTTGAAGCGCATCAGCCCGGTCTCCTGGAGCGGATTAACAGAAATGATTTTCGCGCCGCCGCGCGCCGCCTCCTGTAAGGCGGAGAGCATGCGTGGGTGGTTCGTTCCGGGGTTCTGCCCGATCACAAAAATAGTATCGGCGAGGCGGAAATCTTCTAACTTTACCGTCCCTTTTCCGATGCCGATAGTTTCCCCGAGTCCGACCCCGCTGGACTCGTGACACATGTTCGAGCAATCGGGCAGATTATTCGTCCCGAATTCGCGCACGAACAGTTGGTATAAAAATGCCGCTTCGTTCGAAGTGCGCCCCGACGTGTAGAAAACCGCTTGATCCGGCGAAGCGAGGGAATTCAGGCTGCTGGCAATCAGCGAGAAGGCGTCGTCCCAGGAAATCGCCTCGTAATGCTCACTACCCGGTTTGCGGATCATCGGGTGTGTAAGGCGTCCCTGTTTCCCTAACCAGTGATCCGACTGTTGAGACAATTCG
>JACMIS010000339.1 GCA_014381035.1 Armatimonadota bacterium | reverse complement strand
GAACCAGACACAAAACCGCCCCGGCGAAAAATTCGCCGGGGCGGTTTTGTTTTTGACTCGGCATCGGACGGTGAACCGTCCGACCACCTACGCTTACCCTTTGACCGCTCCGGTTGTCAGTCCCGCGACGAACTCTTTTTGCAGGGCGAAGAACAGAACGACGACCGGAAGTACGGACAACAACGTTCCCGCCATCAACATGCCATACTCGTTGTTGTATAGACCGATCATCTGATTCAAGGCTATCGGAAGCGTGAACCGTTCCTGCGAGTGGAGCAGGATCTGGGGCCAGAGGAAGCCGTTCCATGTTCCCATAAAGGTCATCAGGCAGAACGCGCCGATCATCGGGCGAACGACCGGCATCACCACATTCCAGTAGATACCGAACTCCGTACAACCATCAATCCGCGCCGCGTGAATCAGTTCATCCGGCACCGCCTGGATTGCCTGACGAAACAGGAACATGCCGAACACCGATACCGCACCGGGAATAATCAAGCCCTGGTAGGTGTCTATGAGTCCCAGACGGAACATCAGTTCGTAGGATGGCGCGAGCGTGATCGTGCCGGGAATCATCATTGTCGCGATCATCAACCCGACGATAAAGCCTTTGCCTTTGAACTCATATTTTGCGAGTGCAAATCCGCCAAGTGACGAAAAGAACAGTTGCGTGATCACCGTCGCACAGGTAATAAACGCACTGTTCATGAAGTACCGCACAAAGGGCACTTTGGCGAACAGGTCCACGAAGTTTTGCAGGGTCGGGTGCGGCGAAAAGAACGGGTATGATACCGACAGCACCTCGTCGGGTCGTTTCGTCGTCGCGGCAACAAGCCAGACGATTGGGACCAGCGTGACCACGCAAACGACTGTCAGAATAGCATAGATGACGGAGCGTGCCGCGAAATTGACCGCCGAAACGGATTCGCCGCTTTGCTTGATAGGAACCACTGCCATTGGTTAGTCGCTCGCTTTCTTGAATCCACCCGTCAGTACCACCTGGACAAGGCTCAGGCAGAGAATCCCCAGAGAGAGTGTCCAACCGACCGCCGCCGCGAAACCCAGGTCGCCATTTACAAAGCCGTTGTTGTACATATACATCATCACCGTCAGACCGGCGTTATCGGGACCGCCGCCACCGAGAAGCAGTTGCGGCAATTCGAAGAGTTGGAAGGACCCCATGGTCGCGGTCACGAGCACGAACACCAGGACCGGCTTGATTCCCGGAATCGTCACATGCAGGAACTGATCCCACGCCCCCGCGCCGTCGACCCGCGCGGCTTCGTATAACTCCTTATCGACGCCCTGAAGCGCGGCAAGGAAATAGATCATGTTGTAGCCGACATACATCCAGAGCGACGTGATAATCAGCGCGGGCATCACGAGTGCCGGATCGGAAAGCCATTTCGTGTCGGCGTTGAACGCCCCTCCCGACGCCCACTCCAGAAACCGGTTCAGGATGCCGAACTGCGGCTGGAAAATCTTGCTGAACAGCACGCCGACGAACACCTGCCCCATCAGGTTCGGCGAAAATATCGCCCAGCGATAAAACTCCTTCGCTTTGAGCCACGGTTGTGTCATCAGGATGGCGAGACCGAGCGCGAGAGGCAGTTGCAGGAATATACTCCAGAACGCGTATTTCGCGGTATTGCCGACGGCTTTGAAAAAGTCCGCGTCGCGGAGCAGGAACGCGAAGTTTGCCGTACCCACATATGCCGAGTCTTTCGGTCCCGCCGTCGCGTAGAATGCGAGCGTCAGCGATTTGACCAGTGGGTAGATACCAAATATCGCGAACAGGATCAGGAACGGAGCGACGAAAAGATAGGGCGCGGCTTTTTGTTGCCAGCGTTGCCATCCGCCCCCCGAATTAAAAGCTTTTGTTGTCACGGGCGTGGCGGAAGCCGTCGCCGGTTTATTTAGGCTAGTCGTTGTCATTTTGTGGCAGTTCCTGCGCCGACGCGTGCGGCTTCTTCGGCTTGCGCTTTGTCGTAATCGGGGTTGCGGGTCATGACGAGGCGTACATAATCCGCTTTTTCTTTCATGGTTTTGCGGACATAGGCATCGAACCCCTTATCCCCATTCGCTTTGTAATAGCTTACACAGGCGACGACCGCCTCTCCCATTTTGGCTTTCGCGGTGCCGAGGAACGGCGAACCGTACTGGGGCGGGACCTGCGGCGCGAGATCGGCGAAAGTCGTTCCGAGCGGTTGATTGCTGTAGAATTCGTTCGGTTCTTTGAACTCCGGCAGATTCCAGGCGGCTTTCACCGGGGGAATGATATTCGTTTCGGCAAACCGGGTCGCCAGGTCCTCGTTGTTCGTGTATAGGAATTTCGCGAACTCCCACGCCAGATCCTGATTCTTCGAGGCTTTGGTGATTCCCATCATCGTTCCGCCGCCGGTCGAGGTGCGCCGTCCGCCTTTGGTGAACGCGGGAATCGGCATCAAAGCCATCTTCCCTTTAACCGCCGCCACGTCGTTCTGAATACCTTTGGTCCGCCAGTCAGGAGCGAACAGTGACATGATGTATCCCGTTTCGACTGCCTGATTCGTTTCCGCGCCGAAATAGCCCAGTGCGTTCGCGATACGTTTTTCGCCCGCAACGAGAGGAATATACCACTTCACCGTCTCGACGCCGATCTCGTCATCGAAGACACAGTTCCCGGCTGCGTCGAAGTAATTGCCGCCCTTCTGAAACAGGATGCAGTCAAGCGGAATCCCGGCGGTGTCGCCCATCTCGATGATGTACCGCTTGTCGCTCCCCGTGGTGCGGGTGATCTTATTCCCGAGCGCGATGAACTCGTCCCACGTTTCGACTTTGGCGAGATCGACGCCTTCCTTGTCGAACAGGTCTTTGCGGTAGGCGATCTGCACGGGGTGTACGTCGTGCGGCAAACCGAAAATACGTCCGCGCGTGGTGTAGGAGGAGAAACGGGACTCGACCATCTTTTTGTCCCACCCCTCGCTTTTGATGCGGTCCGTCAGGTCTACGAATCCGATATTGGCGAGCGATCCGCGGAAAAAGGTACCCGCCGTACCGATCTCGGTTTCGACCATGTCCGGGACATCCAGATTTGACCAGAACGCGGCGCGGAGCCGTTGCCCCGTCGCTTCGCCCGCGACTAGTTGCAGGTCCACCGTGACGCCGGGGTGGGTGCGCTCAAACTCCGGAATCGCCTTTTTATACGATTCATAGTGCGGTTTGGCGAATGTCCAGAAGGTCAGGGTCGCGGTGCGCTTAGGAATCGGTTGCGCGGCAATATATGCCCCGGAACCGACTGCCAGCAGCAACAGGGCGAATGCCGCCCCGCCATAGGGAAAACGTTCGAATACGGAAGCCACGTAAGGATATGCCTTTATCAAAAATGTGTTCGGTCACGCCGTTGAGCCGCATTGCTCACGAAGGTCCGGTTTCATTATACGTCCTTTTTCGCCCATCGTCCCCCCCAACAAAACCGCGCCGGAAGCAAAATGCCTCCGGCGCGGTTTCGGTGATCGTTTTTTCTCTCGTCAGGCACGTTTTCGGCGCAGATAAATCGCTCCTATCGGCAGTAGCCCGAGCAGACTAAAGACCGCGGTCCCTGATTCCGGGACGGTCACCGGTCCCGCGCCATTATAGATGAGTGTCGCACCATTCGGTTCGTATCGCACTTGCCAGTCGTGCCCCGGGGAGTAGATGCTTTCCCAGGTACCGACCGTGTTCGGGGCGGAAAAGAAGACGAACTCCTGCCGGTAGTTCGGGACATAACCGCCTAACAGGCTGACTTCCAGAACCCCGCCCAGTGTCGCCGTGTCGCCGAATAGGAATGTATCGAATGCATTCGCCCCCCCAATCGAAACGAGCAGCGTGCCCGTTCCATCCTGAATATAGCTTCCGGTGCTTGTAAAGGCACCGATGCCACTTCCTGCCCCGCCATTGCCGCCGAATCCGCCGCCACCCGTCCCGCCACCGCCCGTCCCGCCAGCACCGCCGCCCGAAAGCGTCCCCCCGCTGTTGTTGATGTTGCCATAAAAGTTGCCGGTCCCGGTCAGCAATCCGTTTTGCAGGTTCCACCAGCGCGGCGGGTTCGTCCATTGAATCGTTCCTTCGTTCACGATCACGCCGTCGGTCTGCGTATGGTCGTCCTCGAACGTCGCGATCTCGTCCTGCCCCACTCCGACTACGGTTCCCGCAAACCGGCGCAGGGCGACGAAATCGGTTCCCCCGGCGCGGTCCGCCGAAATCAGGATCGAGCCGTCGGCGTTCGCCTTGTCCATATTTATCGTCGCGGACGATGTGTAGTTACCGCCCAGAAAGTTTTGCAGATTGGTTACGGCTCCGGTCGCGTTGTCCCAGCGCAGCGCGTTTTGCCGATTCGTCACGGCATTCGTACCGTTTCCAACCGACTCGCCGGTTCCCATCTGCTTCATCTCGGTGCTACTCATACCCGACTTGCTCAGCGTGACGGTTTGCCCGGTAGTGTAGTCATGGAGCGACGCACCATTCGTGGAGTTCCCAGCGATCTGTGTGCCGCTCATGCCGACCACACTGATCGGAACCGCGATGGAGGTGCGAACACCGGTTTCGATGTCGAGCAGCGAATACGATCCATACGTCCGTTCCAGCACCTTGCCATCGGAAACATCCAGAAACTCTCGCCGGTAATAGGAAAATGGACCGTTGTCCCACGAATAGTCCCGTGTTTCGCCCGTGGTAAGGTTCACCAATTTAGAGCCGTAAATATAGTAATAGGCGTAAGACCCCATCGCATAGTGGGTCTGGTTTCCCCAAGCCCAATCGCCGCGCATTCCGGTAGTGACTGCGGAATGCCCGCTACTCTGGCTCCATGCGCCATAACCGAGCGAATAAGAAACCCCGGTAGTCAGGTTACGGGCGGAATGCGGGCTGTAGCCGGAGTAGATACTCCAGCCCTCGCCGTTCTCGATCACCCAGTCATTGTTAACGTCTAGAAACGATGTCGCGCCGTCCATCTCGTAAGCGGGAACGCCATTCGTAGCATCCCAGAAAATCCCGTCGTAGCGGTGCCGGACGCCGTACTGTGCGCCGTAGGTTCCGACGACGCGATTGCCGCTGATGCCGTTCGCGGATTGGAGATGGCTTTCGCGTTGCAGTTTGCGTGCGATGTATTGGGCGTTTACCGGCGCGGCAAATGCAGCGACCAGCGAGGCGGATACGAGAGCGATAGTGATTTGTGAGTGCATGGGTTGTTCCTTGAGAGTCTTGTTTGCTGACGTTTTCAGAATAACAAGCCATCGTTACGGCATCGTTACAAATGCTAAATTTTCATACCAGGTGAAAAACAGGGCAGGGAAACAAGATGGTTTTGGCGAAATGGGATGAAGAAAAACACAGGAGTTTCAGAATTGCAGAAGTTTACCTTTGTCACACCGGGTAGAGTCATAACGGAATGGGGCGGCGCGACCAACGGGCATTTAGCCGACGAGGCGAAGCGGCTCGGCAATCGTCCGCTCGTCGTCGCGGGATCATCGCTCGTGAAATCAGGAATGCTGGACGCGATCCTTGCTACGCTGCACAACGCGGGTTTATCCCCGACGGTGCATACCGGCGTCCCCCCCGAACCGGACCTCGACGCTCTGCAAGCCGCCATGAATGCCGCCGAAAGTGCGGACTCCGTGATCGCCATCGGCGGCGGTTCGGTGCTCGATGTCGCCAAAGGAGCAGCGGCACTCGCGGGAACGGGGCATGATGCGCGGGAATATCACAGTGGCAAAGTCGCGGTATCCGAAGCCGTCACTCGCTCGATACTCGCCGTGCCCACCACGGCGGGTACCGGGAGCGAGGCGACCTGGGTCGGCGTTTACACCGATAAAGAAGCGAGACGAAAAGCGAGTATTCGCGGCGGCGCGATGATGCCCGTGATCGCGTTCCTTGACGCCGAACTGACCGTGTCCTGCCCACCCTCTGTGACCGCATACTCCGGCATGGACGCGTTCGTGCAGGCGGTCGAAGCCTATACTTCCAACGGCGCGAACCCACTCACAGATGGATTGGCAGAGGAAGCGGTGAAGTTAACCGGGCTGAGTCTGTACGCGGCGTTTGAGGACGGCGACGACAGGGACGCCCGCGAGGCGATGCTCCTCGGCTCCTACATGGCGGGGGTCGCGCTGAACACCAGCCGCCTGGGGTTGGTTCACGGCTTGGCGCACCCGATCGGAGCGATCACTGGTACCGCACACGGGCTCCTCTGCGGGCTACTTATGCCAGCGGTCGCCCGCTTCAATGCCCCGGCAGTGACCGCGAAATACAACCGCATCTGCCGCATTGCCTACGAGTTCGCCCCGGAAGACAACGTGGGCGAGGCAGTTTCCCGGATGCTTGAAGCGCAACTCGCCGATATGAGCATACCCACCCGTCTTTCCGAGATCGGCTTGCGCGAGGAGCATCTGAATACCGTGGCAAAAGAGGCGATGACCTCCGGGAGCACAAAGGCTAATCCGCGCCCGGTCACCGAAGCGGACGCCCGTGCGGTGCTTGAATCGTGCCTGTAAGCGATACAATAAACTCGACGCGTTTTGCTGACACACACAGAAAACGGTTCTTAGAAAGTTAGCGATGGAGCAGTACGATCTTTTAGTTATCGGGGGCGGAATCAACGGCTTGGGAATCGCGGCGGACGCCGCGGCGCGCGGTTTGTCCGTCTGTATCGTGGAAAAGGGCGACTGGGGCGGGGGGACCACGTCGGCGTCGTCGCGGCTGATCCACGGGGGACTACGCTACCTGCAATACGGCGAGATCGATCTGGTGCGCGAATCACTGCGCGAGCGCGGCATCATCGTTCGCCAGCGACCGCATCTGGTTCATCCCCTTTCGCTACTGATTCCTTCCTACAAGGATGCTCCGATGCCGAAGTGGATGGTGGGGGTCGGGTTGGGGATGTACCATGTGCTCGCCCGCGACCCGATATTTCCCGCCCCCGCCCCCCTTTCGCTCCTCGCGACCCGTGAGCGCGAGCCCGCGTTGAATCCGGACAGGCTTACCGGGGGGTTTATCTATCCCGATGCCCAGATGGAGTTTCCCGAGCGGTTCTGTGTGGAGCTGGTTCAGGAAACTGTCGCGGCAGGCGGCACCGTGCGCAGTCACACGCGGGTCGAATTACTCGCGCGCACGACCGACGGTTTTCTGGGCGCGAACCTTTTCGACGAGTTGACGGGCGAGCAGAGCACGGTCAAGGCACCGGTGGTGATAAACGCGGCGGGACCCTGGGTGGATGTTGTCAATCGTTTGCTCCTTTCTCCCTTCAAACCGGAGCGGATGATTGGCGGGACTTGGGGGACACATCTCGTCCTGCCGATGCGCCCGGGTGCACCGCAGGGTCCGATCTATGCGACGGCAAAGAAGGATGGACGCCCGTTCTTTCTTCTGCCGTGGGACGACCGGCTTCTTGTCGGCACGACCGACGTCAAGTTCACCGGAGATAACCCCGACACGCTCGAAGTCGAACCGTGGGAGGTAGATTACCTGCTGGCGGAGACGAACCATTTGTTTCCGGAAGCCGCGTACACGCCGGGCGACGTGGAAACAACCACTGTCGGAGTGCGTCCCCTGCCCGCATCCGACAAGAGTGCTGGCGCGATAACCCGGCGGCATATCCTCATAGACCACGAGAAACACGGTATCAAAGGGTTAGCCTCGATTGTCGGTGGGAAGTTAACGACCTACCGAAGCCTTGCGGAAGAAGCAACCGACTGGGTTCTTAAGCGACTCGGGAAATCTCCCATCGCCTGCTCGACCGGGATTATCCCGCCTGATGTGCTGCCCGTTGCCACCCTTTGTACCGAAACAGAGCGTGCTTTGCGATTGTTGGGTTTACCGGAATCACTGGCACCCCAACTGGTCAAGCGGTACGGTCCGGCGTCTGCCGATGTTCTCGCGAAAGTAAAGCGCGACCCCTCGCTCGGGCGCCCCATATCGCCCGATACGCCGCACATAGAGGCGCAAGTGGTTCATGCGGTTGAAAGCGAGTTTGCCCGCACCATTGACGACGTGGTACGCCGCCGCATGATGCTTTTCCCCCCGACCGAAGAAGCCGTTGCCGGAGTACGGCGTATCGTCCAGGAGCGCAATCTTCCGCTATCTCACTGACGCCGTCTCGGGCGTTGATCCGATTTTAAGTCTGCTTGATTTTCCGTGGCGCAAGCGGGCGAAGAGCACGCGGCGATCAATCGGGCTTCGACATAGCAAACTCATCTTAGCGCGATCTGCCCGCATCCTCGTTACCCCAAGCTGAACATCCCGTTCGCTCGTTGACATTTTATTTTCGCGTGGGCTATTCTTCGTGTATGCGAAAGATAGCCTTTTCCGCGCTACCGGAAACCCCGTTGCCTGCCGAGGTCGGCACGGTGATGCGACGTTTTACCGGGGGCGATTCGATCACCGTGGCAAAGATCACCTTCGTCGCCGGGAGCGTCTTACCGGGTCATCACCACGTGAACGAACAGTACACCATCGTGATGGACGGAGCCCTTGAGTTTGTCGACGACGCGGGGAACACGACGCCGGTTCATGCCGGGGAAATAATGCATCTGCCGAGTAACGTATGGCATGGTGCGAAAGCACTCGCCGATACCACGGTGATAGACATATTTTCACCGGTACGTCGTGATTGGGGAAGCCCGCCGGAACCGGTCACATAACGCAAGCAAAAAATGCAATTAGTAACAACACGGTAGCAGGAAACGCGCCGTGACACACAGAATTATCAGTCAGGTAATTCGCACAGGGAGTGTGTATGCTCGCCAAATTCCGGAGTGGGATTTGAGCAACAAGGAAGCCAAATCGTATGAAAGCCGTCGTCATGGCAGGAGGTGAGGGGACGCGATTGCGACCACTTACCCTGCATCGTCCCAAACCGCTGGTTCCTGTCCTTAACAAACCAATCGCGCAACATATTATCGAGCACTTGCGTCGCGCCGGAATCTCGGACATTGTTGTTACGCTGTATTATCTCGCGGAAGAGATCATGAACGCGTTCGGGACCGGTGCCGAAATGGGCGTCAACCTCCATTATAGTATCGAGGATTCGCCGCTCGGAACGGCAGGTTCGGTGAAAAAAGCGCAGGCATATCTGAACGATGGAACATTCATTATCGTTTCCGGTGATGCCCTGACCGATATTGACGTGGAAAAGGCACTCGCTTTCCACCGCGAAAAGAATTCCGAAGCCACAATCATCTTGCAACACGTCCAGAACCCGTTGGAATTCGGCGTTGTCATGACCGAGGAAGACGGGCGCATCAGCCGTTTCCTGGAGAAACCGTCCTGGGGCGAGGTGTTTTCCGACACGGTGAACACCGGGATGTATATTCTGGAGCCATCGGTGTTCGACCTGATGGAAGAAGGCAAGAGTTACGACTGGTCGCAGGATATTTTCCCACAACTGTTAGCCGCCGGTCGTCCCATGTATGGATATGCACTCGGCGAATACTGGACCGATGTCGGTTCGCTCGACGAATATCGGACTTCCCAGTATGCCTTCCTCGCCAAGGCGACGACGCTTCCGATAGACGGCGCGGAGAACGAACCGGGGGTGTATGTCGGCGAGGGTTGCATCATTGATCCGCAGGCGAAAATCGTCGCGCCGGTGCGCATCGGCGACAACTGCCGTATCAAGGCGGGCGCGGTCATCGGACCGGACACGGTGCTGGGCGATAACTGTATCGTCGAGTTCGATGCCTGCATCGAGAAGTCCATTCTGTGGGACTCGGTATATGTCGGGCGGAAGGCGCAACTGAACGCGTGTACCGTCTGCCATCACTGTACGATCAAGGACGGCGCGGAGATACAGGAGGGCGCGGTTATCGGCGACCGCTGTCAGATCGGCGACGGCGCGTTGATCCGCACGATGGTCAAACTCTGGCCCGATAAAATGATCGAAAGCGACGCGCTTGTCGCCACATCGCTCATCTGGGGAGCGAAAGCGAATGCCGCCCTCTTTAAGGGTCTCGGCGTTACCGGGATCGCGAACCGCGAATTGACGCCGGATTTCGCCACGAAGTTAGGCGCGTCCTATGGGGCATTCCTGAAAAAGGGCGCGACCGTGATCACCGCCCGCGACGGACACCCGGCGTCCCGGATGTTGAAGCGTGGTCTGCTCGCGGGTTTGGTGTCGGTCGGTTGCAATGTTTTGGACGTGGAAACGCAGCCGCTCCCTCTTGCCCGGTTTGCGGTCCGATCCAACGCGGCGCAAGGTGGCGTGAACATTCGTATCGACCCCGATCATCCGCGCAACGCGCTGATCGAGTTCTTCGACCGTTCCGGCATCTATATCACGAAGAACGCCGAACGCAAGATCGAGACGATCTACTTCCGTGAGGATTACGGGCTGGCGGATATGGAGGAGGTCGGCGAGATCGAGTACGCGGCGCGTCCGATTGAAACCTACACGCAGGAGTTCTTCGCCCACATCCGCGAGAAGGACATCGAACGACGGAAGTTCAAAGTGGTCGTGGACTATGCGTACGGTCGAATTTCCACCGTCCTTCCGGTGATTCTGGGGCGGCTCGGGTGCGATGTGATCTCCTTGAACGCGTATCCGGATACTAACCGCGCCCCCAAAAACGCGTCCGAGCGTGAGGCACTGATCTATAACCTGTCGCAAGTCGTAACCACGCTTCGGGCGGATCTGGGCGTGATGATCCATTCCGACGGCGAACGAATCGCGCTGGTGGACGAGGGTGGTGTTTCGCTTACCGGGGCGAAACTGCTAGCGACGCTCGCTTCGATGGTGTCGCAAACGCGCCCCGGCGCGAAGATCGCGGTCCCGGTAACGGCACCGTCCGTCGTGGAGCAGGTCTTACGGCGCACAAACGGTGTCGTTGCACGCACGAAAACCGACCCACGCTTCCTGATGACGCACGCTTCACACCCGGCAGAAAAGGTTGTGATGGCGGGCGACATGGACGGCGGATTTCTGTTCCCCGAATTGCAACCGGCGTTCGACGGATTGTTCGCGTTCGTCAAAACGCTGGAAATGCTCTCGTGGCTTCAGCGTCCCCTGTCCGACTTTGCCAAGGAATTGCCGCCGATCCTGCTATCCGCACAAACCGTGCGTTGCCCTTTCGACGCGAAGGGTTCGGTGATGCGCCGCCTGACGGAAGAGTCGCTCGCCGACAATCGATACCGCACGGACTTGATTGACGGTATCAAAATCACGGAATCCGAGCGCGAGTGGGCGTTGGTGCTTCCCGATGCCGCCGACCCGGTCTTCCACGTGTACGCGGAAGGCGTCACACAGGAAGCCGCCGACGCACGCGCCGCGCATTACATCAAAAAAATCGCCGCCATGACGACGGAATAGGATTTAACCACAAGGGACACGAAGGTTTTTAAGGTTTCTCACTCAGCGTGCTGAGTGGACTGCCTGCGGGTTCGCAAAGCCCACACTATGAAATCTTTGTGTCCTTTGTGGTTAAATCTCCTCTCTGGACTTGGCGTCCGTGGCATGTTGGCGGTTAAATCTAAATATAAAGGAGCGAATGTTATGTCTACTGGAAAACAAGCCAAAAAGCCGCTATCTCCGGAAGCCGCCCGAATACTGGAGCAGTATCGCAATGCCGGGAAAGGAATCCCCGCGGGTTCGGAAGGCACGGGAACCGACGCCAGCGGTACACCGATCAAACCGTCCGGGGCACCACCCGCACAACCGCTTCGGCGGAGCGGGTCACGAGGGAAGTAACCCTCTGCCATTCTGCGGATCATGTCGTTGGCACGCTAACAACATGATCCGCGTGCACTCTCCAGTATTATTCCCCCCTCCGCATTGATGCGTCCTCGTCCGGTTCTGGTGTGAACATTCACACACTATCCTTGTATTCTGTAGCAATCAGCCTCTAATTCTGCTTCAATGGGTTACCTATGGCATCGTCTCCCTCAAAGGTGCTATACAAAGCAACTTGCTTCCGGTTAAAATAATCGTGTTACTACTCTTCAGTGGATCCCGAATCGCCGCCCCATCCTGGAGGCGGTCCAATCGTCCACTGTCACCGGAAGAATTATTCAACAGTGATGAATACTTACACCTACAAAGAACCTGCGAATAGCACCACACCCGAAATTGCCGCCATCGTCCTGGTTCCACACACCTATAAAAGTATCGCTCAATTAATGCGCCATCTTCGAGCGCAAACGGTAGCCGACCGGATGGAAATAGTCTTTGTCGCCCCCGATGTTCGCGAATTGAACCCTCCCGACGACGAGATATCCTGTTTTGCCGCAGTACGAGCCGTTTCGCCTGGCGAACCATTTCGTTCCTCGGCGTCCGCCCGAGTTCCCGGTGTTCGCGCGGCGACGGCTCCCGTTGTCGCGCTGACCGAGGAACATTCTTTACCGGAGGCGGATTGGGCGGCGAATATTTTAGCGGCATATGCGAGCGGCGAGTGGGCGGCGGTCGGTCCCGGCATCGTCAATGCGAACCCGGATAGCGCAATCAGCTGGGCAAATTTCCTACTTGAGTACGGTCAATGGAGCGACCCGGTGCCTGCCGGTGAGACGGAACATCTGCCCGGACACAATTGCACCTACCGACGGGAGATGTTGCTGGGCTATGGTGACAATCTCGGTACCATGCTGGAAGCGGAGAGTCTCATTCATTGGGATTTGCGAGCCAGGGGGCATCGGATCTGTATGCATCCCGCAGCGCGGACCCGGCACTGGAACTATTCGGTGACATGGGGATGGATCCCCTTGCGTTTTCTCGGCGGGAAACTTTTCGCCGGATACCGCTCGCGTCAACTGGGATGGCCTCTGGGCAAGCGTATGATGTACCTGTTCGGTTCCCCACTGATTCCCCTGGTTCGACTACGACGAATCGTTGCGGAGTCGAACCTGCCGGGACGCCCGCAAAAGGCTCAACTGGCACGTATCATGCCTGTACTTTTATTCGCCCTTGTGGTGGATGCTATGGGCGAAGCCGCCGGATACCTCGCGGGACCGGGACGTTCGCAGGATCAGTTAGCCACCAGCGAGTTCAACCGCCGCCATGAGCTCAATGCCCGTGACCAAATGCGGGAGGACGCGCCTTAGTGGACGCTGCCCCGATACCCACGAAGCCGGTTGCACTGTCTGTGATTCTGGTAACGCCGGATAATTACGCGACGATACGCAAAACAGTCGGATACCTTCGGAAACAGACTGCGGCAGATCACATCGAACTGCTTATCGTCGCGGCGCATCAGGACGCACTTGAGCTAAACGAAGAAGAGTTAGCGGTATTCGGGGCATGGCGCGTGATCGAGGTCGGAGAAATTCGAACATTGGCGTTCGTCAAAGCCGTTGCTATCCGGCAAGCCAGGGCTCCTGTGGTTGTTCAAGCGGAGGATCACTCCTATCCCGAACCCAACTGGGCGGAGGTGCTGATTTCTACCCATGCAAAAGGTTATGCCGTGGTCGGACCCGCCATCAAAAACGCCAACCCTCGTACGTCACTCAGTTGGGCGAATTATCTGATGCACTTCGGCGCGTGGGCGGGTGGGATGGTTGAGGCGGGCGAGGTCGAGCAGGTGGCATGGCATAACTGCAGCTACCGGCGCGACATTCTGCTCGAATATGGCGATGAACTCCCACGCCTTTTGAGTGTGGAAAGCACGCTTCAGGAAGATATTCGGCGACGCGGTCACCGGATTTTCCTGGCGGCGGATATCGCGACATCGCATGTCAACATCACGGACCCACGCACTGCCATGCGTCATCATTTCTGCGGCGGGCGATTGTTTGCCGCGCGGCGTGCGGACGAAGGGAAGTGGTCTACCGGGAAACGATTTGTCTATTTCGGCGGTGCTCCCTTGATTCCCTTCGTTCGGTTGCCACGTCTGCTTAACCATATCTCGCGCCATGAGTTGCGTAATAAGTTACTTCCGGGGGTTCTATTCCCGATGAGTGCCGCATTGGTGTGCCATGCGGCGGGCGAGGCGATAGGCTACGCTTTCGGAATGGGGAACGCCGAGGAGCAATATTCGTTCTTTGAAATGCGGCGGGTCGATCATCTGTGTGCGAAGGACCGGGAAGTGGAACTCGCCGGATGAACGATGACACCGGGAACGAGCAAGCTCGTCCTCCCCGACGGAAGATGGGGATGGCGGGCGGGACGATGCTCGTTTTCGGTGCGGAAGCACTGGCACTGCCCGCAGGGATTTTGATAACCGCGCTGCTCACCCGGCAGTTCGGAGTAGAGGATTTCGGCCGCTTCACCCTACTCGCCACGCTGATTGCGTGGATCGAGTGGAGTCTCAGTTCCGTTTGGTCGCGGGCGACGATCAAGTTGGTCAGCGAGGCGGACGATTGGCGACCGGTGGGTCGCGCCGTCGTCCGTCTTTCGCTGGGTGGCGGTCTGATTGCGGCGTTGGTGCTGGCTGTTCTGGCATTTCCGTTGTCCGTATTGTTCGGGGAGCCTACCATCGCGATACCGCTTCTTCTTTTTTCTCTCGACATTCCCCTGTTCTGCCTCGCCCAGGCGCACCGCAGTCTTCTGGTGGGAACGGGCAGATTCTCCGGACGCGCCGCCACAACAGCGGCACGCGCCGTGTTCCGTCTCGCGCTGATCGCGGTGCTGGTCGGGCAAGGCATGGGGGTGACGGGCGCGATTCTGGGCAGTATCGGAGCGAGTATCGCCGAGCTCGCCATCGCACGACTTTTCATCCGTCCGACTTTCCGGGACACAGGCGAGAAGACGGATATTTCTGCGGTGCCATCGCGTCTGTTATGGGAGGCTGCCGGTCCACTGTTGATTTACGCGATCAGCCTCCGGCTTTTCGATAAGTTGGATCTCTTTCTTCTCAAAGCACTGGGCGGAACAGCGCGAGAGGCGGGGTTGTATGGTGCGGCGCAAAACCTAGCCATTCTACCCGGCGTTTTCGCGATGGCGTTCGTCCCGGCACTCCTGGCGGCGGTCGGAAACGCACGCCGCGAGGAGCGCGACAGTGGGGAGGAACACGGAGCACGCCAAATCAGTCGGGGGGCATTGCGGGCTATTTTTTTCCTGCTTCCTTTCGGTACCCTCGTAGCAGGTTGCGCCCCGGGCATCGTGCATCTTTTCTTCGGTCCCGCATTTGCCGGGACGGTTCCGCTTATCGGACCGCTTTTTTTCGCCGCACTCGCACAATGCATCTTCGCCGTCGCCACAGTACTCCTGACCGCCGGGGATCGGATCTGGTGGACGGCAATACTTGCCGGAACATTGCTCCTGCTTTCGTTCGGGTCGAACTTCGTGATCATACCGCAGTTTGGTTCTCTGGGAGCGGCGACCGTCACGCTGACTGTATCGGTCATCGGTGCCATCGCCGCCCTAGTCGCGGTTTATGACCGATGGAAAACGACTCCCCCGGTCGGCACCGTGGTGCGAACGATACTCGTCACAGCGGGAGTGTATCTATTGGGAACACAGGTTCCGTGGTTCGCCGGGGCGGATTCACACCACCCGTTTTTCGTCGCCGGGAAAGCCCTGTTCCTGCTGATTGCCATCGCGACCGGCTACACCCTGCTCGGCGAGTGGGGCGTTGAAGATCGGGCGTGGGCTAAATCCGTTCTGCATCGTTCGTTCAAAGGTATTCGACGATGAATAGGACATTCGCAACGACGACGCCCCCTTTCGTCTCCGTCGTGATCCCGACGTACGGAAGACCCCGACAAATAGTCGCCTGTCTGGAATCGTTCACGGCTCTGGATTACCCCGTGGGCAGATGGGAACTGATCGTCGTGGACGACGGAAGCCCGGAACCGCTGGACGGTGCGGTTGCCCCGTTTCAGAATCGGTTGCCGTTGACGTTGCTTCGTCAGGCGAATCAGGGACCGGCGGTTGCGCGAAATACCGCCGTCGGCTACTTCGGGGAGAAGTTCCGAAGACGTAAGAAGTCAGGGTCGCCGATTTCGGCGACCCTGATTCTTTTATCGGTCCAGCGTCATGGCGAAGATCTTCACCTTCAGGTTGTCCGGTAGCGTGACGGACACCAGTTCCTTGGCGATGTTCACCGAGGCGATGATATGGCGCAGGTAACTGGCTTTCGGTTCGTCGCCTTGCGGGGTGCGCTTGCGGCGGGTCATGGTAGCAAGGGTATCTCCCGTCGGGGATTGTGCCTCGCTCCAATCCCGCACCGATACGGTGATGGTTTCCGTGGTTTTGTCGGCGTAGGTGAAGACGAGCGGGACCGATTCGGTTTGACCACCGGTCGCGGTCGCGGCTAAATGTAAGCCGACGTAGCTCCCCTTCGGCAGGTTAATCGTCTGTTGCGCGGCGGCGATGGCGTTTTTCGCGCCATCCTCCGAGGAACCGTAGCGGAACGCGATCCGGCGTGCCGAGGGCGAGTAATCGGCGTAATATCCGCTGGGATACGCCGGTGCGGGTGAGGACTTCGGCTTTTTCGCTTTCGGTTCGCCCTTGGCGTCCCTTTCCCGGTTCCCGAGCGAGGTTTCGGGCGGCGCACTCAATCCAAAGCGGTCCGGCGGGAACGACTCCGCGGGGAAGGTACCTCCCCGCTCGTCCAGATCGCCATCGGCAGGCTTGCTCTCGTAGGCGATGCCGTCCACGTTAAACGCCTTCGTTAGGTCCACAAAATTCAACCGCCCCCCGGTGACGCGCAGGAAGATCGGCGAAATATCCCCGATGCGCGATACCGGGCGGGTAGACAGGTAGTCGTCCGGGAGACGGGCGATGTCCGGTACCAGAATATACGCCCCATCCGTTTCTGGGGAGCGCACGAGCAGTTTTACCGTGACTTCCTCGCCGGGCGCGACATCTTTCGGAAGTGGAGTGGTCAGCAGTGGTTTCCAGCGTGCCTCCACACCGTCGCTGTAATACCAGTGTGATCCAAGCACGTATTCCGCTTTCTTCCAGGTCTGCGTGCCACGGTTCACCACAGGGACGTCAATCGTGAATGTCGTATCCGCCGAAACGGAATCTGGCACCTTTTCCGGGAGCGGGAAGCGTGCTTCCTCATCGCCCGCATAGACAGCGACCTGCTCCATGAGTTCGCCGGGAACGGTATCGGTCGAATCCGTCCGGGTCAGGAGCCACCGCAGTTTATAGCCGTTGCCGGGCATCCCTCGCCCTTCCGGCAGTTCCGGGAAGGACGGCACCACCGGTAAGCCGGTCGGATCATTCAGCGACAGATTCGTCAGCACGGAAACGGGGACGCCCGATGGCAACACCTGCGAGATAGGCGAGGAGCCCGTGGCGACTACATTTTTGCCGTCCATCGACACCAGTTGCCAGGTAAGCGCGGCGGAGCCGGTCGGCAAATCTTCCGGTCCCATGTAACGCACCTTCACCGTGAGCGGATACGAGGCTCCCGCTTGCAGAAGGGCGGGCGTCGTCGTTTCCTCGAAGATAGTATACTGCCGCTCGTCCGAGTAGAGCGAGACCGGGACGACCAGCGGCGCGACACCGGTCTCGGCGAGGTATTGCCCCTCGCCGAGAAGATCGGTGCCGTCCTTGAGTTTGATGAAATCAATCTCCAGCGAATAGTCGCCGGGAGGGAGCGGAGCCAATTTTCCGGAGCCGTCCAGTAGTAGCGATGTCAAACCGAGCAGATAAGATTTCGTCTGTGTCGGCAGAAACGGTTCCTGTAAACGGTTTCGTAGCGGTGCTTCCGCGACGACTTTATCGCCCTGCTTCCAGCGATACGACAGCGCGTAGCCGTCTTCCGGTCGAAGCGCGGTCCCGCCGCCATTTTGCACCGAGACAAAGATAGGCGCGGTCTGCCCGACGCGCAACCGGCGCGGCACGTCGCTCGTGCGCCAGCGCAGGTCAATCCCTTCCAGATTGCCGGTTTGCACGGTATAGATGCGGGTCAAGTCCAGGAATTGTGTCCCGTACTGGCGCGAGGCTACCAGTTCTGTCCCGCGAGCGAAGTCGTTCCACGAATCGAGGATGTACCACTTCGGTTTCGCGGCGAGTGCGGCGTCCCACGCGGCTTTATAGGTTTCGCCGTTCTTACGCGGCGTCAGTTTCTCCCCGGTTTCGACGCCCGCCTGAACAACATAGGCGGGGAATATCCCCGAAGTCGCCGCGCCCCCGAGTGCGAAGGGCACGCCACCCGCGACCAGTCCCGGCGACTTGGCGGCATCGAAGCCGGTTCCGCCTACGAACAGCAGTGACGCGCCGCCGGACGAATCCCCGAACTCCTCCGCGAACGCTTTACGTAGCGCGTCCGTCCAGCCGGCACCCTCGGTACCCGTCAAGCCAGCACCAGAAAAGAAAACGGGGTAGACCGGAACCCCGCCTGCCACGACGGGGAGGGTGACACGGGAACGGAACTGGGGCGGTACTATCGCGAAGAAGCGGCGGACGGAGGCATACAAGCGCGCCTGACCATCCGGCGTGGAAACATCGAGGGTCGCACCATTCGCTGAAAGTTGCGACGTATTCAGTTCAAGCGACACTTTCGGTGTCGGCAAGCCGTCCTGTGTCATTTCTCGCAACGCTTCCGCGAGGACATACAATGCTTTCCCGTCTGCACCTCCCATGGGCGCGTCGGGTCCGCCCACGGACACGAGTGCGGAATCCACGCCGTTGCGCCGCATTTCGTAAAGGAGCCCCCGGTGCCATGAAGCACGGTCCGACGAAAACCACGGTCCGGTCCCGGTCAGCGGCTCATCGGCGAGCAAGAATCGTCCGGTGCGCCCGTCGAAGGTGCCCTGGAACGGGGTGATCTTGCGCCCGTCACCCTGAAAATTTACCAGGTAGCGTGCGAAGACGAGGGGTTCCAAACCTTTCAGGCTTTCCGCCGTCAGGGTTAACGCGGGCGGGGTGTTATCCACCGGCACGACTACTACCGGTTTCGGTGTTTCCTTCGGTGCCGTCGCCGAGATAGTCGTTACCGGCGATACGAAAGTAAACTTGCCAGCGGCGGGCCACTCTCCGGCAACTTTCAGAACACCATCAATCAACGGTGCGACGGGTTGGCTACCTTTTTTCGGAACCGGCGGCGCGAATACTCCTTCTGCGGGAATATCGGCGGATTCAGAGGCGGCAAGCACCAGGGGCACCCATTTCGAGGGGACGGTAGTGTCCGCGTCCGTTTTGACGTTCGGCGCGAGTGACGAGAACGATTTGCCAGTCCGGTCACGCACGACGATATTGATCGCGAACGGCATCCCCGCTTTGACACTGCCTTCCGCGACACCCAACTCTTTCCAGGGAATCGCCAGTTCGGTGATGTAGCCCCGGTCCGTGTCGTCGGAGCGGTTGAGGGTGCCGAGTATTGTCGAACCGTACTTGATAGAAAAGATCGGTTTCGGTGCGAACGCTTTCGTGCCCGAGTCGCCCGCCAGAAAAGTGAAACCTCCCGCCGCCGAGACCAGCATCGCGTGCGTGTTCTCGTCCGGGTTGTCCCCCCTCGCCGCGCCCGTGTGCACGTACACCGCGACGCTGTCGTCTTTCTGCGGTTCGGACAACGGAAGCGTGTTTGTGCCGAGAACATCGGGATCGTCCACGGTCAAGACCACATACAGGTACCGCTCGTCCCATGTTGTCTGACCACGCACGCTTCCGGTCGCGACGATAGGTTTACCGGCGGCTGGCGGGGGGTCCTGTGCGAAGGCAGGACGATTTAACATAAGGAACGCCGCAGACACAGCAAGAGTCGCGGCGCAAAAGGAAAACACCCCAACGGAAGTTGCGGCGTAAAGTGTTCGGTTCATACAAAATGTGCGACAACGCATACCGGGTGAAAGTTCCGCGCATTGCACGGAACTTTGGCAAGTCACCGAACGGGAGTCGTGTCTGTGAGGATCAGTTTTCGGACGTCATGTACATAGCGCGAGGATTTTCCGTCGGTGAGCACAAGGAGTTCGACGGTCCCTCCGGGGAGCGGTTTATCGTCCCTGTCCAGCGCGATATAAATCGTTCGTTTCCCGTACTCTGGCGAAAGTTCGCCGAAACTGAACGCCGCAATGTATCCGTCTCCACCGACGGCGGTTACCACGAGCGCAAGATTCGGATTTTTGCGCGACGGGTCGGAAGGTTTGAACTGCGCTTTTTGCAGGAGCGACCAGAGCGGGATACACCGTGCGCTGTGCTTTTTGTCCTTGAGTTTGTAGGACACCTTTTTGATTTCGCGCGGGAACTCGGTCTCAAACCGCATGACACTCCATTCGCCCGGAATAGCCACCGCGCCCGACACAGAAAGGCTCGGCGACGGGACGATAGTTTCCTGTGCCGAAGCCGAAATCACCGCCCCCCAGAAATACGCCGCTACCGCAAGGACACAACACCACGAACGGATTTGCAAATCGGACACTCCTTCAGGGCTTGATCGCGGAAAAGTCGGCGGCGGCGAGACTGGACGGTTTGCGCCATTTCGCAGACCCATCGTAGCGCAACATCACGAAACCCTGGGTGTGTCGGAAGGGATAATGCGTATGCGCAGCGTCCGAGGTGACCGGAAAAACCAACCACGGCGTTCCCTTGGGATGCGGCAGAGCACGGGTGTCCGCACATCCGGGCGTCCGCGCATGTTCCCAGACCTGCATCACGGACGGATTGATTACCTCTGCATCAGGTCTGCCCATCGGTCCATCGGTCACATAACTCATCGCATAGCCCACCTGACCGTCATATCCCGGACCGTGGAAAATATCGAAGTTCTTGAAATAGGGTTGTAACATCCCGGCTTTGGGACCGGGGTACGCCTCCGGAGGCAGGGCAGGTTCGACTGGCTTGGTCGCGTCGAACGGAGCCCACCATGTTTCGTTTGGTCCTGTAGACACGAGAGGCATTGCACCCGAACAAAGCGCATCGTTGTTGGGATCAGTGTCCGGTACATCCGGGCAAAGACGGTAGCGCGGATTCACACTATCGTAGTCATTTCGGTACATCGCGATTGCCAAGCCTATCTGCCGCATGTTGGAAAGGGAGGACGCTTGACGTGCTTTCGTCCGCGCCTGCGCGAAAACGGGAAACAGAATCGCAGCGAGGATGGCTATTATGGCGATGACGACGAGCAGTTCGATCAACGTAAACGCGTTTCGGACGCGTCCCTCTGGAATGAATGCACACACAGACTGATTCATAGAAATTTGGATCCCATCACACTGGAGTTCGACGAGCAGGTATTTATTACCACATGTATTTTCTACCTGCTACATATTCTGGTGCGATATACTGATTTTCCCTTGAGAAAAGAAGGCGAACTACGAAATCAATTAAAGGCGGTCCGGACTCGGCTCGGGATGAGCCAGCAGGAGCTCGCGGCGGTCGCTGGCATCGCACGCCAAACCATCGGCGGTATCGAGGCCGGCACATACGCGCTTTCCCTCACAGTCGCTCTGCATCTGGCGAAGGCACTCGGTTGCTCCGTCGAGGATCTGTTCTGGCTGGAGGGCGATCTGCCGGTGGTCGAGGCGACGATAACAGGAGAGTCGGGAAACAATCTTGCGCAGGAACCGGTGCGGGTGGCTCTCGCACAGGTCGGAGGGCGTTGGGTCGCCTCGGAGTTAATCGGTGAGCAAGCCTTCCGACGCGAAATGATCCCCGCCGACGGAATCGGTACCCGGAATGAAGCAAAAGGCACGGTATCCGTACAACTTCTGGATACGCCGGACGCGTTGGCACAAACGGTGCTTCTGGCGGGTTGCGCACCGGCACTTTCGCTCTGGACACGCTCGGCGGAACGCTGGTATCCCGGTCTGCGGGTTCACTGGTCCTACGCGAACAGCATGTCTTCGCTGGCGCGTTTGGCTCGCGGCGAGGTCCATATCGCAGGTGTCCACCTGTTTGACCACACGACGCAACAACAGAACATTCCTTTCGTTCGGGAAGCGATGCGCGCGATTCCTTCGGTGCTGGTCAATCTCGGGATATGGGAAGAGGGCTTGTTGGTCGCTTCCGGCAACCCGAAGAAGATAATCAACCTCGCCGATTTAGCAGCGAACGGCGCAATGCTGATAAATCGTGAAGACGGGTCGGGTTCTCGCCTGCTTCTGGACTCGCTTCTGGACAAGGAAGGGTTAGACCCGCAACGAATAGTCGGTTACAACCGAATGGTGTCCGGGCATCTCGAAGTCGCCGAAGCGGTTCAATCGGGTCGGGCGGATGTCGGCGTCAGTACCGCGTCGGTAGCCGCGACCTACGGTCTATCGTTCGTCCCGCTCCACTCCGTCCGCTACGATCTGGCACTGCGAAAAGATTCGCTGGAGCTTCCCTCGATTCAGCGACTTCTCGGAACACTGAGCCATCGCTGGGTTCGCTCACAACTGACCGTGCTTGGCGGCTACGACATCAGCAGGACCGGGGAAATCACCGAAATTGAGTGACGGGCATTTCATTCCTCCGGCGAAGGAATGAAACGCCCCGGCGATTAGTGGGTGTTGATGCTGGACAACTGAATCTCGATGTCCTCGCGGTTCTCGATCCGGTCGATCTGCCCGTCGTTGATCCAGACGACGCGGTCGCTCACATCGAGCATACGCGGGTCGTGTGTTGCGGAGATGATCGTCACGCCTTCTTCCTTGTTCAGTTCGCGGAGCAGACCGATGATCTCCAGACCCGTTTTCGCGTCCAGGTTGGCGGTAGGTTCGTCGGCGAGGACAATCGAAGGGCGGTTCGCCAGACTGCGCGCAATCGCCACCCGCTGTTGCTGACCACCGGAAAGTTGCGACGGCTTGTTGTGCAAACGGTGTCCCAAGCCGACGCGGTCCAAAATCTCCATCGCCCGCGCCGTCCCCTCTTCGGCGGGCATCCCCGCGAAGATAGTCGGCAGTTGGACGTTTTCCAGTGCGGTCATCGTCGTCAGGAGATTGTACGACTGGAAGATATAGCCGATGTTGTGACAGCGCAGGAACGCCATTTCCGACTCGCCGAGTTGCGCGATGTCGGAGTCTGCGATGAAGATCGAACCACCGTTCGGACGGTCAATACCCCCGATCATGTTGAAGAAGGTACTTTTACCTGAGCCCGACGGTCCCATGATCGAGATATACTCGCCGCGCCGGATGTCGAGCGAAATCCCCTTCAAGGCACGAACGACTTCGTTGCCCATCTTAAACTCTTTGACGACATCGCGTGCCCGAACCACATATTCGGTTCGCACATCGCCGCCGCCGGTAGTCATCGCCGTTTTCTCCGGCACCTCGGTTACTGCTACTGCCATAATAGTTTTGTTTTTGATTTCAACCACGAAGGACACGAAAGTTTTTAAGGGTGGGGCTTACCGGGTTAGTTCCACCGCCTCAAAAGCGAGCGGAGCGTAAAACCTTAAAAACCTTCGTGTCCTTCGTGGTTGAAATCCCCTTTCGTCTTAAACGTCAATTCGGAGGGCGGCGGCGGGCGGGATGCTCGCCGCTTGCCGTGCCGGGATATAGGTCGCAATCGCCGATAATACCGCGCCGACCGGGATACAGAACAGGAACGAGTTTAAAAGGTCGCCACCGTCCAGTGCGCCGTACCACACGGTACCGGCGGGTGCCTCTTTCGGGACACCGGCAATCAGTTTCACCAGCACGATAGCCCCGGTGCCGACCACCCAGCCCATCGCGGATGCGATCAGCCCCATCAGCACGGACTCGATCATAAAGATGCGTACCACGAACGCGTCCAACGCGCCGAGGCACTTCATCGTGCCGATTTCGCGGAACCGCTCCGAAACGCTCATTAGCATGGCGTTCGTGATACCCACCGCACAAACCAGAAGTGATAAGCCGATCAGCCAGTTCGACCGGGCGTTTTCGGCGGCGTCAACCTGTCCGGCGATGGACTTCGAGATCAGCACCGACGCCAGGAACGCGATACCGAGCATGACGCCTCCGGCAGTGATCATGGAACGCCAGAAGCGGATCTTGATGCTACCGAGCGCGAACTCGATGGATTTCTTCCAGGGCAATTGTGGCTGGGAATAAACCTTTTCCTTGCGCCCCGCCGGTCCACCGCTACCATTTTTGACTGTTGCAACACTCATAGTTTTTGTTTCTGGTTCCAACCACAAAGGACACAAAGTTTTTAAGGTTTCTTGCTTCGAGCGTTACCCAGGCGGATTAACTAAATCGGTAAGCCCAGAATAAAAACCTTTGTATCCTTCGTTAACTTCGTGCCCTTTGTGGTTGCATCCCTCAAGCCGCTCGTTTGCGGGTTCCTTTGGCTGGTGCCGTCGCCTTCGATGTCGATGCGGAGCGGAGTGCAATCAGCCGCCGTTCCGCGAGCATTTTCAAGTACGCCGTGACCGACACTTCGGCTTGACGCCTGTTCAAACGGTACGACGCGCCGATGGCTTTCGCAATCGCTTCCACGTTCGACGAACCGTTGCACATTTCCCAAACGTCCGAGCCGATCTCGTCCAATTCCACTTTCTTGTAGTCCGGAACCTGTAGCCACTTTGCCACGAAATCCGCCCACTTGCCCCGAAGTCGCGGGATTCTCAGCAAGGCGACGTTCACCTCGTCCGACTTGCGTGGCTCACGTGCCCACTCGATCTTCGGATGGCGCATCGGGCGCACGGCGAGCATCTGCTCCCGCGTAACCTTCGGCTTCCCGCTAATTTTATCCTTTAACGCTTGTAACATTGCTTTTTATTTCAATCACAAAGGACACGAAGTTTTTTAAGGCTTTACGCTCCGCTCGTCTACCAGATCGTGCAGCTAAAACGGTAGAACTCCGCTTCAAAACCCCTTGTGTTCTTTTTAACTTTGTGTCCTTTGTGGTCGCATCTAATCCCCAAACCCGGTTTGCGCGGCTGCGACGGGAACCGGGTCGGGTTCGCTTTTTGGTCGGCGTGATTGAACCAGATAAATTTTGTTCGCGGCTTCGTCCTCCCACGCGAGACCCGAAAAACGCGTCGCCGGTTTCTGGAGGCGTGTTATTTCGCGTACCACGTCAATCATCGGTTGACCGAACCCAGGACCGCCCGTGTACGCTACCGCCGCCTTGCCGCGCACTTCTGTTTCCGATACGGTATAGCGTGCCTCGGTTAGTTCCCCTTTGGCGTTCGCGACTACCCAATCATCCAGATATGCCTCTTTTCGCGCCACATTCGCGACCGCCCACTGTTCCACCGAAAGCCGCGTCGTGTTCCGGGCAAACGACAGCCGCAGGTACACGTTCATCAGTTGCGCCGCTGTCAGCGCAAAATCGGACGGTAAAACCGTTTTCAAATCATAGATCGCCCAGACCCGCTTCCCCAACTCCACGTCATGGCATTGGAGCGAGCCGAGGACCGTTTCCGCCGCACCGACAATGCCCCCCTTGCCAGACACATCCCCCGTCACCTGTGCGATGGTCACCCGGTGGCAATGCGCGCAGTACCACACCGCCCCGATTCCGCGCTTATCGCCACTCCAGGTGAATCCCGCCACCGTGCGTTCCGTATGATCCCGCAGAACGCCTTTCGGCGGGTCCGCGTCCTTTGTCGTGATCGCGATCTTCTTCTTTTTTCCGGATTCCCGGAGCAACCGGAAATAGGATTCGCGCCGCACTTCCACATTCGGCACTTTCACCGGCGATGGTTTCGCCCAGGGAACCAGCGAAACCGGTGGCTTTTCCGTCGCCCATTTCACCTCGATAGAAAGGTTCTCCCCGTCGTCCGCCCGGAAGTAGCCGGTTTCCTGCGTCCCCGAATAACCGGTCAAGTCCCAATCCTCGGGGACATGAACCGTATAGCCCTGCCATGCAATCAGTTTCCCTAAAACGGCAATGGCTGCACCGCCTTGGAGATGAGCGCGAGCGCGATAGCCGCCATTGAAACCAGTCCCGTGCCGCACGCGAAGCCTGCCAACAACACCGGCGCATAATCACGCCATTTATGTGTCCCGAACCGCTTCTCGAAATAGAACTTCGACAGGCACGCGCCAAACAGCATCGGGATCGTATCGCCGGGGAACGCGTTTGCGCCGCCCGCCGCTCCGTAGAACGCCAGGACCGGAGCCTTCGCCGCGAACATAATCCCGTACAAGGCAAGTGCCGCAACGCTTCCGCCAACGATGATCGCGGGCTTGAACGCAGTCAGAACAAATGTCGCGCCGTCGGGCTTGTTGATCTGGTTGAAGATCGCCTGGTTTGTCGCCGTGATGGGCCATAGTTTTTGCGCGAAGGGATACTGTGCGGATGGGATCGGCGACGTGTGCCAGATGAACTGCCAGTACAAAAGACCACCGATCAAGATAAGCGGGAACATCAAAAGTTCGGCTTTGATGATACTCGTGAACTTGGTTTTGGTCAGTTCGACCTCGCGGAACGATTGCGCGAAGTGACCGTAGTCATGAAGCGGGAGCGGTGCGAACCAGACGTCCACACCCTGATAACCCGACTTCATGACCGTCAATTCTTTGAGGAACGGGAAGTTCACGCCCTGTGACGTTAAGCCGAACATCCGTGCCGCAATAAACGAGTTGATCGGCGTCCACACCAGCCCGTAAACCACAAGGAGCCAGAGCGGAAATGTCGGAAGCAACCAGTGCGTGGTCGCGATGTACGCGATGGTCGCCCCGAACCATACCATCGCCGCCCATTTCACGGTCGCTGGGGTATCACCGCGTCCCTTCGGAACCACGTTCCACGCACCGCGACCGTCCTTGTTTTTCCCGCGCGCCGCGTCCACGGTCGCTTTGACCACCATGTATATACCGAGGATGGCGATAGCGATCTGAATCCCGATACCTGCCGACATCCAGAAGTCGAAGTTGGTCGCGATACGGGTACTGATACTCTCCATTCCCGGATGCCATTTCGGAAGCAGTCCCGCGTGATACAGAATCGGGTTGCCGATCCACTGGCACACGATACTGGAGATCGTAGTTCCGACAACTAGCGAGAACGGTAGCACGAATCCGATCAGCACTTTGCCGAGGTCACCCGACAGGTTGACGGGGGCGGCGGGCATGAACTGTTCCGTGGACTTCATGAAGTCAGCGAACGGAATCGGTATGAGCGTGATGGCGGTCCCGAATACGGTTCCGGTGAAGACCGGGATCGCGATATAGAACGCGCCGAAGATCAGACCGATAGTGGTCCCAGTGGAGAAGACGCGCCAACGCCACGATTCTTCCTTGCTCGACGCCTCGGCGAGTGCGGTGGCACCCGACGCTGCGACAGACGCCAGTGGGAACGGTAGTCGCTCGATGTCCGACGTCGCGCGGAAAAGGATATAACCGGCGGGGATCCACGATACGCGTTCCAGAATCTGTGTCAGAATAAGGACGCCTATTGCACCGCCATTCGGGGTCCACCAGTCCCGGTGGAAGAACGTTCGCTGGACGATGCCCGCCGCCTCCGGTTGTGGCGTTGCAAACCACGGAATCTCGCGGGCGATACTCGCGGCTTGCGGGCTTTGTATGAAATACTGGTTCCAGATCAGGTGACCCATCGGGCCACCGGAGATGCCCCGGTCGCCGAGTGCGACGTATGCCAAGCCACCGGCAATATAATATAAAAGGAAGATTTCCTGCCGGGATAGAGGCAGGAATGAGCGGCGGGCGACTTCGGCGAAAAGCACGATAGTGACCCACTGTGCGGCGGCTCCCAATCCCTGCCCTGCGACAAGACCGAGGTAGATCGCGCCCGGCATCATGATCAGGGCGACGAACAGAGCCCCCAGAAAAGACTTGATCGTGAAGCCTTCCTGAAATCCCGCGTCTTCCGTTTCCGCGTAGCCGGTGGTTTCGTCGGACGCTTCGTCTACCTGATCGCGTGCGGCTTCTATATCCGGCGACTCCTCGAAATGCTCCGGATCGCCGGAATTAGCCGGCTTTTTGTTGAATTCGTCTGCTACGTCGCCGTTTGCCACGTTGATTTATACTTCCTTGTTTCCGCTCGCGGAGGACGCGGGGGATTTCTCGTTCACAGGGAGTTGTGATTCATCTGCCGGTTTCGCTTCCGCGACCGCTTCGTTCAAGTACCGCTCTCGCTCGCTTTCGCTCAGCGTACGCCAGATGAGGAACTGCTTGCGGAGGGTATTGAGGAATCGCCGGTTGACCCGTTTCCAGTTCGAGATGTCACCGGAAACGCGGGTGAGCGTCAGTTTCAGGTCGTATACGTCCTCGAAATCCGTCGGCACGGTTTCCAGTTTGATGAACTGCGACACGCCTAAGTCGAACGGTGCGAGCCATGCTTTACAAGCGACCCGATACGCGGTCCCGTACTCACTATCGAGTGTTTCGCGGGTGATATTCTCCGTGATAAAATCGCCGACCGAGTAGCCTTCATAGGAACGGAACCATTCGGCGAGGAATCCGTTGATGCCCCACGCCTGGTTTCCGGTCACCGCGAACGGTAACTTGATGCGCCATTCGTCGCCTTCCGGTTCGGGCAAGACCCATGTCTTACCCGATGCGGGCGTCGCCACTTCCGCTGCCTTGTTCGCGGGCCAGATGGTCGAAAGGAGCACGACGGCGACAACGATCAGCGTCGAAAGCACCGCAGAAATCGACGAGAAGTTAAGTTGCAACCCCTGCATCAGCCCCGCCATCGTCAGGAATTTCGAGACCAGCTGCCCGACGACATAGCCCGCGACCGAGCCGAGGATCGCATACACGAACGCTTCCGCCATGAACAGCGTACCGATGTTAGTCGCGTTCAAACCGATGGACGAAAAGACGTGAATCTCTTTGACCCGCTCAAACACGGAACCCAACATCGTGTTAAGAACGATCAACGCGGCGATCATGATCGGAATAATGATCGTTTCAAACCCCTTGGAACTGTTTGCGCCGATGGACGAGAACCGGTTGATCTTGCCCCCTGAAGCGGCGTACAGGTTCATGTCGAATCGCTTCATTAAATTGTTGCGAAGATCGTCCAGAACCCCCTTATCGTCCGCCTTGTACCCGATTCCAATGGAGCGCAGATCGCCGCCGAGGTTCACCAGCGTCCCATACGGGATAAAGAACACGACATCCGGGTCAAGGTGCAGGTATTGCTGGAAGCCCGTACTGTTGTTGGCTTTGCCCTGCTGTTGCAACTGCGACATTTGCACAAAGTCAACCGGCGTCAGGGGTTCCTGGTCGAGGTCCTGAACTGTCTTGAACTTCTCCTGATCCAGAATCCCGATAATGGTGTAGTTCTGCCCCGAGAACGCGACCTGTGCCGAACCAACATCTTTGTCCGTGATGCGGAGCGAGTCGGCGATTTTGCGCGGCAGGATCATGGCGAGACGGTCGCCCGGCGCGAACCAGCGTCCCACGGCCAAAGCCTTGTCCGCCCCCGTAATCTGTGCTTCCTCGGGAGACAAGCCGACCGCACCCTTCGCACCAAACTCTTTGTCGGCGCGTTTGATGGTCAGGAAGGTTTGCTCACCCGGTTGAGTCCCCAGGAACCAACCGCGCGGCGCGACCAGACGAGTTTTCCCGAACTCGTCGTCGAGAAGGCGGTACGCCACTTGTTGGAGTGAGTTCCAGTTCGGGTCGCGCATCAGGATGCCGTTGTATGCCGGGTTACCCGGTGCCGGTACCTGATTGAAGCGCAAGTCTTCCACAATCGACGTAAACGCGAGCACGGTGAACGTCAGTAGAACCAGTGTCGCGCAGGTTAGCGCGGTGCGCGCCTTGCGGCGACGCATGTTACTGATACCAAGCGAGAATGCGGCGGCGGCGATGGAACCGCTCCCCGCATCTTTATCATGGGTACCGGTCGACGCCCGTGCGGAGTCTTTGAGTTGCTGTTCGAATTTGCCCCATACCAGCGACGTTACCAGAAGCGACAGCGCAAGCATGATAAACGACAGCAGGATGATTCCGGGGTTCAACGCGATATTGAATGCCGGGTGAATCGCCGCGAACACCAGAAAGACGCCGAGGAAGATTCCAGCGATACCCAGTAGTTGCCGTTTGAGGTCGGGGAAACTGAAGAACAATCGCTCCCCGAAATACGCAAACGGAATCATCAAGGCGAGGTAGAAAATCACCCCGTTGACAACATCCTGCTGCGTTTTGGTCACGTTCGGATAGGCTCGGGATTCATACCCCCATGCGGCGCGGGAGTAGGCATCGAACGCCTCATAGTTTTTCGCGGCAAGAGCATCGTCCGCTTTTTTGATGTAGGTAGCGGCGTCGGCGTGCAGTTTGACGACACCCTGATTGACGATGTTATTTTTCCGTAAACGTTCGATCCGGTACTCGTCAATGCTCCACATGTCTTTGGCGACAGCGAGCGATGTATTGATGATCGCGGCTGACTTGGACGAGTTGATGGCTTCCGCGCCCTCGCCCGCCCCCATGACATAGCCTTCACCTTCGGGGTTCGCCGGAGTCGAGTTGATCAGCAGGAACCGCGTTGCCGCCGGTCCCGATCCCATGATGATCTTGAATTTACGTAACGAGTCTCCCGCCTGCCCTTTGCTCGGGGTTGCTCCCGCCGTGAGTACGGAATCGCCGAACTCGTTACCGCGCCGGGCGAAAATAAGCGCGACATCTTCCACATAGGAGATACCTGCTTCCGGCTTCGGTAGTGCGTACCCGAACTGTCGCGGTTCGCCGTTCGACGCGCCGTCGAAGATCGTGATCGTCGAAAGTGTCCGCAACGCCTGTTGGTCAACCAGATCGAAGATCGTGGTCGCCACACACGGAAAGATGACAACGGTCGTTTCTTTCAAGCCGGACGTGATTTCGAACTCGGTCGGGAAGTCTTTACCGGATACGCCACGGTCAGGGGCATAATCGATGTCACCCGACACCGGGTCGAGCCGGTAAGCCGCCACGGAGTGTTTGCCGCCATCCGCCGTTTTAGGCGGAACCCCCTTGAAGTTAAACAAAGCGGCACCGTTCCGCGCCTTTTGTTCCGCGCTATCGGCTTTCTCAAACACCGCTTCTGCCTGTGCGATCCGCGCCGGGTCGTTGCCCGCCTTCGCCGCGCGACGTTCCGCATCGGCTTTATCCAGAGCAGCCCGTTTCTCGGTCCAGTCGTTCATTCCGACGCGCTGCACCCAGAAGCCACGAACCCCTAAAAAGGACTTGGTTCCCGGCACGGAAGGAGCATCCCCCACGGTTTGCGAGGGGTAAACCGCCAACGAATCCGCGATAGGATCATCGGGGACCAGCGATTTGCGCGGGTTGTACTCCCGAACGCGCCCTCTGATACTGGCGAAACCAGAGCGGAGTCCCATCCGCGTCCACTGGGACGGCTTGAACAGGGGAATCTGTTTCGTGGGTTCGGGCGAATTCGGATCGTTCGGATCGTTGACGTAGTGCTGGAAAAGGCAGAGGAATGTTCGCGCCTGAAACGCCAGATTCGCGATGTTTACCTTTTCCGCCGTGTCGAACGGCGTGTCGACGAGGTTACGCGAGTCATCAATCGAGGCGAACGTTACCCCGTGCCCCCCCGCCATGCCGACCGCTTCCGAGTCGAACGCGGGCTTGCCGGGGATGAAGTTGCGCCACGATTTGCCGTCCACCGGGTTGACACCGTCCGCGAACGCCTTCTTGGGATCGTTCCCGAACACCTGTGCGACCTTGTCGTTGTTTTCGCGGGCGACGCGGGCGATGTCGGAAAACAGATTTTGCGTGTCCTCGCGGACGTTGTAGAACCAGCCCTTGTAAAAGATACCCACGCCGCGTGTTTGCGACGCCCAGTCGAGACCCGCCCAGAGATAGATCGGTTCGTTGGGCTCTTTTTCGCCGCCGAACAGTTTCGCGAATGGACCCGGCACCTGCCAGTCGTCAATGTGCTTGTCCACCATCTCGCGCACACCCTGCAGTCCAAGGAAGTGACCGGACGTTGCAACAAACCAGATCGTGCGTTCCGAGCCCAGCTTCTTGAACGTTCGGGCGGCTTGCAAAAGTCCCGCCATTGAGGAAGCGGAGTCGGCGGACGGCGCGAGCGACGGCACGACCGACATTCCATCGTAGTACGCCTGAACGACGATGATCTGCTTTGCGACCTTCGGGTTCTTCGATTTGCCGGGGAGTACGCCGATAAAGTTTCGCGCCTGGACATTTTCCCACGGCATCGTGGCTTTCAGCGTCGCCTGTGTCCCCCGGTTCCCTGCCGCCAGTGCAAGGAGTCCGGCGGCATCGCCGCGCTTGACGTAATAACGCGGGATCGAGATCGGGATCGAAATAAACTTCGCTTCCGCTTCACCGCGCTGGGTGCGGTCCGGTTCGATGAAGATGATCGCCTTCGCACCGAGACGGGGCGCGTTCATCCATTCCGCGCCGGAGTTGAAATCCACTAAAACAATCGAATCCTTGACCGTCTTACCATTCAACGAACCGAGCGAACCGTCGCCGCCATAGATCAATGGACCGGAAATACCTTCGGGCGGTGTTTGCGAGGTGCGTATCAGGTTGGGCCAGATCGCCGCCAGAGGAATCGTTTTGCCGTTGACGGAAAGTGACGCACCTTTGTCCATCGGCACCGTCGCCGTGAAGGATTCCGTCCGGACATTGTCTTTCCCGAACAGGGAAACGAACTCACGTTCCACATAGTCCGCCGCGAACCGTTCCCCAGGATAGCCAACTACTCGGGAGCCATGCGACGACAGTTCGCGGACGGTTTTCGACATCGCTGCGGCATCCACGGTGGCGGCGATTTCCCGATACTTCGCGGCAAGGACAGGGTCGACTGCCGCACGGGAAGCGGGCGCGAGAACAGTTAGCGCGAACGCGACCATCAGCAGGGCGAGCGGCATCGCCGGAGATACATTGGCAAACACGCGGCGTTTTGTGAGCGCGGCGGTAATCGTCATCGAGCGGTTTCCTCTTCGGGCAGACAAACGGTTCGTTTCAAAAAATAGGAATGCGTGACAACGGCGTAACGCAACGAAAAACGCGGGTCGGAAATACGAACCATCTTGAAGCCGCGCTTATTGTAACAAACGCGTATTATTCGCGCAAGGTGACAGGGGCGGCGAAATCTGTTTGCGAGGCAGTTTCGGAAATGTTTTCGTCCCCTTTCCCGAACAGGAACGTTCCCGCCCCCTCCCAGGGTCCGCCCCGGTACCGCCACAGCGATAAGCCGTTGGCATATGCCGTGACGGACTCCCAACCGGCAGAGAGGTTCGCGAGCAGTTCCCTAGCTTCTTCCGGAGGGACTTTGTTCTGAATCGTCACATGGGGTTGGAACTTCTGTCGGTCTTGTGCCGATAGCCACGCCTCAAACGCCTCCACCAGTCGTCGGTGGAGTTGCAAAAGCGCGGGCGAACTTATTTCCACGGCGACCCCACGCCCGAGTGAACGTAAACCGGGCAGTTCTAAATCAAATCGTGCGGTAGTTGCGCAAACGGCATCCAGCGTTTCCCGAATCACAGTCACCGACGCCGCATCGCCGGGCAATGCGTGAAACAGCGTGACATGCGCCGCGATGAAATTACGTTCGGGCGGGAAATACTGACGCCGCAACCCGTCGAGGAACGCAAAGGAATCGTCATCCAATCGCAAAGAAAGAATGAATGGGTCGGGCGCGGCGGTCGTGTTCAGTGGCTCAGTCATTCAGGGACATGCTACCTGGTTTGGGGCGTGGGATTCGGTCGGACGGTGAACCCTGTTGGCAAATACCTGTCCCACCCGTTCGCCAACGCCTCCTGTGCGGCACGCGTATCCATATAATAGCCGTCAGGATCGAACCGAACGAAATATTGAAGATATTGCCGTTGCGCTTGGTTGAGAAGTGACCATTGATTCTCGCTATACTTCCGAGCGGTGGGCGAAGCCATACAGAATGTTCCGGCGGGGTTTTCCAAACGCGAATCACTTCGAACCGGAACGTCAGATAGATCGCGCCGTTTGGTCGCTGTTGTTGCAACTCGCCGGAAATAGCGGGACTATCGGCTTCCTTGCAAAGCAGGATGGCGACGGAGCGTACCGGCAGATTCAGCGTGTCGCCGAGCAAGACCCCGTAGCGTAGTAACCGACGCGGGAGTTGCTTGCCGGTATGCCCGGATTCGAACTCGATGTGCAGAACCTCGGGGCGTCCCCGCCGACGCGCAATACGCCGTCCGCCGCCGCGGACACTGTGGAAAGGTCCGTATCGAGCAGTTCTACCGGCGCGTCGGGCGGCAAGCCGAGGAACGCGAGCCAGTCCTGCGGGCGGGTGCCGAGCGGAACGCGCGTCGTGGCCTCATAGGGTGTGTTCGATGGCATAACGTTAAGCGACCCCCGCTCCTCCGTTCACGCCCCGCCGTCAGTTGCCACCGATGGACATCAGCGCGACGACGCACGTCAGACAACCGAACCAGAATTGCGCCAGTCCGAAGCACAACGCGCCGACCCAGAACGCGCCCGAACGCCAGGTGACGTAGGCGATGACGGGCAGTTGCAGGAGCCAGAGCGCGACGTTTGCGACCTGCGCCCAGTACGCCACTTCCCCTTGCGTGTCCTGATACACCGTGCCGACCACCAGCGACGCCATCCCGATCAGCAGCGGAACGAACAGTCCCCCGGACAGGCGCGACTCCGCCGTCGCCCGCGTCACCGCCAGACCGATAGCGACCACGCCGTACACCGACAGAATGCCCGCCGGGATGTAAAACATGGGCGTGTTCACGCACATACAAAGTAGCCACCAGAAATAAGTAACGTGGTCCATAACGGTTCAGCCTCCCCTGCCAGTATACCGAATTCCGTCCGACAAGATCATGTGGCGAATGCCCTATGTTTTAGACGAACGGGTACTGCCTACATTTCGTCGGCGGGGTCGGAATCCCCTCTCGATTCGGTAGGTATGCATGTACCCAACGTTTTTCTCTTTTGTCTTTCAACAGGGATGGCATCGACGTTATATTCAATCAAGTATCCTGCAATACCTGATCAGGAGGATTATGATTTGGCACCCACCACCCAAAGATTTTCTAGGTTCCTTGATTCCAGGTCACGTTTACGGATGTAGAAAAACGGTTCCCATCCGTAGTCCCATATTCCACTATAGAAATTCAACGTTTCTATTTGAAGCAACAGACAGGATTCCGCCGTTACTTTGTTGTACCGCGCATTATCGTCCTCGGTCATGTCTGCCAGAGACCCGGCATGTTCGGAATCTTCCCAAATCTCATGGGACCATTCGGTTCTGCCGTCGCCGTCAAAGGTATCTGCCCACCCGAGGAGCGTATGGTGCGATTCATTCTCCTTACCAAAGGAATCTAACTCGCCGGTCACTGCAATCAGGCTGGATTGAAATTCGTAGTATTGCCCCTGTTCTGTTTCCGATAGACCCAGTGAGCGGGCTTCAAAGGTAGCTTGCTCAGGGACAGTCCATTCCGAGGTGAATGCCATGCAGTAAGGCGGCACGAGTCGAAACATCTCATCCATATCGTCAGGGGGTTCTTTTCGCGCCAGGTCGGAAAGATTTCCGTGATAATAAAGTGCTTTCCACTCGGTGTAGGTCCCGTTCAGAAACAAAACCAGTAGTCCACCTGATGGCAGTTGTTTGTTGATGTCTGCATCCACAGTCTCGCTGAAATTTATCTGGGCAAAGAACGGGAGGGGGTCGTTCTCACTATCACGCGGCCACACAAAGTCGGACCCAACATCGGGATAACCACCGAACTTTGAAGTAGCAGACGGGAGTTCATCGTTTGACGGTTCGGACGGGACTGGCGGCCACACCTGAACATCGTTCATAGTGACCTTACACATAGTAGGTCCAAGGTAGCAAGTGGGGTCGCATACTGGCTTCAGATGAATCCGTACCGCAGGGATTAGCAGG
>JACMIS010000338.1 GCA_014381035.1 Armatimonadota bacterium | reverse complement strand
GGCGCGGCTCCGGTGCGGACCACGCCGCCACCGGGATAGGAAACGGAGGGCGAACGGTGCAGGGGGCTGACCAGTGCGTAGGGGAACGGATACGTTTGTTCACCGGGGCATTCATGCCCCGGTGAACAAACGCCCCGGTCAACGAACGACCCGGCGAACAAACCCCGGCGAACAAACGCCCCGGCGAACAAACCCCGGTGACACACGCCCCGGACACACGCACCCGGCGAACAAATCCCTCGGTAAGCTAACCACCCGTAGCGAACTCGATTGCCTGTTCCATGGTCAGGGTGCGCCCCTCCGCCCAGGATTCCGCGAATGGTTCCACGCCCAGGGTGGCGCGGGCTTCGGATACCTTTTGCTCGTAATCGGCACGCTCCGACGGCGGTAGGGGGGCACCGATTACCTCGCGCAGTTGCTCCGCCGCGCCCCAGAGCCGCGCCGCCCGCCCGGACTGTACCTCCGCCGCCATCGCCATTGCGGCGAACGCTTCCAGCGAGTAGGCAGTCCCGCCTTTGTCTCCGAGTTCCCGGTAGAGCGACAAACCCTCGGTTTGGAGCGTCTTTGCCCGGTCAGAATCGCCCGCGCTGTGGGCGATGATGCCGAGATTGCTCAGTGCGTCCGCGATCCCCTGTTTATCGCCGAACTCCTGCGACAGCGCGAGGCTTTCCTCGATCAGCGAACGCGCTGTCTCGAAATCGCGCTGGAAGTAAGCGATACCGCCGAGATGAATCAGCAGCAGCGCGATGCCACGCTTGTCGCCGAGTTCCCGCGCGATTTCGAGACTCTCTTCCTGGACGATGCGTGCCGTTTCCCAGTCGCCTTCCTCTTTCGCGACCCAGCCCAGATTGAGCAGGGCTAACGAAATCCCGTGCTTGTCACCCAGCTCTCGTGCGATGATCAGACTTTCTTCATGGCATCGGCGTGCCGCCGGGTAGTCGCCCTGACACCGGGCGATCAGCCCGACGTTATTGAGCGACGAGGCGACCTGTTGCTGCCTGCCGAGTTCGCGGAAAAGACCGAGGCTTTCCTCCGCGAGAGGGCGGGCGGATGCGTAATCGCCCTGCGAGTACGACGCCCACGCCAGTGTTCCCAGCGCGTCGGCGATGCCGTGCTTGTTGTCCAACTCGCGAAAAAGCGTCAGGCTTTGCTCATAGAGGGGACGAGCCGCCTGGTAATCCCCCTGCGAATGGGCGAGCACGCCTGTCGAGCGCAACGCCTTCGCACGGGCGGTGACGGTGGCGACCGCGGTTCGCTCTGACGGGGAGATAGTCTCCACACCCGCCAGCGCACCTTCCAGTCGCTTACGCCCTTCTGTGACGTACCCGCGAACATACCAGAATCGCGTCATCGCACCCGCCAGGCGCAGATGAGTCAGTTTCATCCGGTCGGCGTCCTCGTCGCTTGCGCCGTTGTCCCAATCCAGGGCACGGCGGATGTTGTCGTGCTCCTGCTCCAGCCGATGCAACCACATTCCCTGATCCGGTCCGCGCAGTTGGGGACTTGCTTCCTCGGTCAGAGCGAGAAAAAACGCCTGATGTCGTCCGCGTATGGCTTCCTGCCCTTCGGTCTCGGCAAGACGGTCCCGCGCGTACTCCCGAACGGTTTCTAACAGACGGTACCGGGTGTTTCCCTCCGGCTGTGGTTCGGCGACGACCAGACTCTTGTCTGCGAGTGAACTGAGAAGATCCAACACCTCCCAATCCTCGATCTCCGGTTCGTCGGTGTTGTCCGCGTTGCTACATACCTGTTCCGCCGCCGCGAGTGTCCAACCGCCGATGAAAACGGATAAGCAGGACAGGAACCGTTTCTCGACCGGAATGAGCAGGTCGTAGCTCCAATCAATCAGGGCACGCAACGTTTGTTGCCGGGGCAGTGCGGTGCGACTCCCCCCGGTAAGCAACCGAAACCGGTTATCCAGACGGCTGTTGATCTCCTCGACAGAGAGCGACCGGACCCGTGCGGCGGCAAGTTCGATGGCGAGAGGAATCCCGTCTAAATGGACACATAATTGCGCGACGGCGGGCGCATTGGCATTGGTGACAGCGAACGTGGACTGCACGGAAACCGCACGGTCTATGAAAAGACGCACCGCCTCATACTGGGTCAAACTTTCCGGTGTTGGCGTCGCTGTCATCCCCGCCTCGGGGAGGGAGAGGGAGGGAATGCGGTAGGTTTGTTCCCCGGCGATGCCCATCCCCTCACGGCTACTGGCCAGCATCGTGACCGGTGGGCAGTTTTGAAGCAAGGTAGTGGCAAGACTTGCGCAGGCATTCAGGAGATGTTCGCAGTTGTCCAGTATCAGAAGAACGCGTCGCGTCTTGAGGTGATCGGTAACCGTTTGTGTTAAAGTTTTCCCCACCTCCTCGCGCACTCCGATCACTCGGGCGACGGCTTGCGGGATCAGTAGGGGGTCCGTGAGAGCCGCGAGTTCCACGAACCAGACGCCGTCCGGGTATTCTTCCAGAAGATCCGCCGCGACCTGTAGCGAAAGTCGCGTCTTGCCACACCCGCCGCTACCGACGAGTGTTAAAAGGCGTACCTTTTGTAGAAGCGAACGAACCTCTCGGGTCTCTTTTTCCCGCCCGATGAAACTGGTCACCTGTTCCGGCAGGTTGTTCGGCAAGGCGGGATTATCGAGCGAACGTAAGGGGGGGAAGTCGGTCGTCAGAGCGGGATGGCACAGTTGGTAAACCGTTTCCGGGCGGGCGAGATCCTTTAGCCGGTGGGTTCCCAGTTCACGCAACGTTACCTCCGGGGGAAGCGCGTCACGGGCGAGTTCCTGTGCCGCCAGCGAAAGCAGGATCTGCCCGCCGTGCCCGATGGAAAGCAGTCGCGCCAGACGGTTGAGCGGCTGTCCGAAGTAGTCGTTGTCGCGCACTTCCGCCGTCCCTGTATGCAGTGCCATGCGCACCCAGACCGGCGCGGGCAGATTCCAGGATTCCTCATGGACGGCTTGCTGTGCGGCGAGGGCGGCGAGGGCGGCTTGGCTTGCCGTGGCGAACGCGCCGCAGAACGAGTCGCCCATCGTTTTGAAGATGTAGCCGTCCTGTTGGGCGATTGCGGCACGCATCAGGGCGTCATGTCGTGCGAGCGCGACCGGCATTTCGGCGGGGAATAATTCCCATAGTTTCGTGCTTCCCTCGATGTCCGTAAATAGGAAAGTTATCGTTCCCCCCGGCAGCAGCATCGTTCACATCCTTCGATTCTCTATGCCTACTTGTTAGCGAAAGAGAAAGACTTTCAACAGCGGCAGTACCGGATAACTACTTCGACATGCAGGCAACGTTATCCTGTTTTGAAGCCCGACCCGGTTCCCGTAGTCTGAATTTTAGGACGGACAAGTCCGTATGTCTGTTCCCATTGGCATGGCTTTGTATGGGGGCAATCCAGAACGCCTGCCCGCGATTTTAGCACGGAGGATCGGTTTATGAACAGGTTTCCTTTTCGGCGATGCGCTTTTGTCGCTTTCACTACCCTCGTATTCCTGCTCGGTTGCCCTGTTTCCGCCCAGAGAGACGCAGCGGAGTTAAAAGCGGACGCGGCTTTGGAAGAGAAAAAATACGTCCCGGCGATCACGATGTACACGAGCATGATTGTGAAAACACCGCGCCGATTCGTATTGTATCTGAAACGAGGTATCGCCTATTACCATGTCGGGAATTACGACAAAGCCGCCCGTGATTTCACCGCGTTCATCAAGCTACGCCCCGCTCTCGTGGAGGGGTACGTCAATCGGGCGTATGCCTATGAGAAAACAGGACAATACAAGGAAGCACTCGCCGATCTGGAGAAAGCGGATTCATTGAACCCCGCACTCAAAAACCGTGAACTTCGGGAACGGCTACTCAGCGCGACCCAATAACGGCGTTCGTCAAACGTCGTGGTTTTCTTTCAGAACGCGAAAAACCGGGGCACTGGTCCGAAGCGGGATTTGCTCGCCTTTCTGTTTTGCGTCTACTTGGGGCGCACGAGGTAGCACGAAGCAGTGGTCGCGAGGGCAGAGTATCTCGTCCTCGCACCAACCATCGGTGATGACCATGATCGGTGCCGTCGGGGGGAAGTCGGCGCGGCGCAGGAGAAAGTTGATCGCCGGTTGTAGCACGGTGCCGCCACGTCCCTGCACACTGAATACACCGCGCAGATCCGTGGGTGGGACGATGCCCCGGTCGTAGGGCGCGGCGTCGCAGAGCACGAGGCGGACGGCGGGAACATCCCGCGCTTCGGCGTAGGACGCTATCGCGCCGAGTGCCCGTCCGAGCAGGGCGCGATCCATGGACCCAGACGTATCGAGCACGACGCCGAACGTACACGCGGCAGATTCCTCCATCGGGATATATCGCGCCGGGCGCGGAATATCCGGCGTGGACGCTTGCCGACGGGAGGCGCGGGCATACGTGCGGCGCGGGTCACGCGGGAACGGGACATGGGCGTCCATCCACCGCGCCAGTTCGACATCCCAGGGAACCGGTGCGGTCCAGAGCGAGCGGATCGCTTCCAACAGTCCAGCGGGCATCGTGCCCCGGTATCGCCCGCCGGAACAGGAAAAGCCGGTTTGCAGACAACGTCGGTAAAGATCGTCCAGCGTTGTCACATCGCGGCGATAGATCGTTCGCCCGTCGGGTGCGTCCATCAGGACATCGCCGGATTCGCCCCGAAAGCCACGCAATTTTTTGGATTCACGCGGACTGAGAAGCAGTTTGTCATATACCTCCTCGGTGCTCATTCCTTGCAAGCGTGGGTCATAGAGCGCACCGATTTTTGGCAATTGCCCGACGCCCATTTCGACCAGCCAGCCGTTGATCACGAAGTCGGCGGCGATGTTGTATAGATGATGATCCCGACCCATCCCCCGCGAATGGTGAAAAAGCGCGACATGGAGCAGTTCATGGACGTACACGAAAACGAGTTCGTCCTGCGTCAAGCCGATGTCCGGTTGCAGATACATCTCGCCTAAAAAACCGTTGATCGCGGCGACCGGAATATCCATGCGGCGGCACAGTTCGGCGTCGGCGATGATGCGGATTTCGCCCGCCAGCGCACCGAGCAGGGGAAACTCCGACAGCACCCAGCGTTTCGCGGCTTCCGCCGGTGCCCATCGCTTTCCGTGACCGCTGTCTACTTCCGCGAATAACAGCGTTTCGGCAGTGCGCGTAACCGTGTCCTGAACAACTCTTTGTATACTCACACCGAGTCGTTTCTCTTCGTCGTGTCGCCAAGGGGGCGGTGATTTGGCGAGTCCCAGAATATCAGTCCGCGCTTCTCCGGCAAGAGTGCGCTTCGGAATCGCGTCCCGGTTCACGCCGCGAACGTCCATCATCTCTTCGTAAATGGCTTCCTCGTTCCCTTCGCTCTGCCAGGGTTCCCCGGCAATCGTCGCCGGGCGAGCGATTTGAAACAGGGGCAGCAACCGGTCCACGGCAACGTCGCAGGCGAGGTTCCAAACGAACGGATCGCGGTCTTCGCGCCGTGCTGCGTGGTTCAAGGCAAGGTGGAGGGCGAGATGGGCAAGGACATACTCCCACTCTTTTTGCTCCAGTAACCGGTTCCGAACTCCGACGAACCATGGATTGACATACAGAACACCGTGGACCGGGTCGGCAACTCCGATACTCGGACGTGTCTCGCTATCCCCCGCCTCTTTAACCGTCAGCGAGTTTAGAACGGGTCCAAGAGCCGAGTGGCGAAGTTCGACTTCCGCCCAACGGATTCGGTACCGGGACGTTTGCAACCGCTCCGCAGGATTATCACCTTTTTGTTTGGTTTTTGTTTTAGAGGGCATGATTTTGTTGGCTTTCGTCGTATCCTTCCCCAACCCCCTCCCCATGGACCATGGGGGAGGGGTACGACGTTCATCACTTCACAGACACGCTCGCGGCGAGACGTGGCAGATCGCGGACGACTTCGATAAGAAACCATGCGGGCAGATTGCGGGCGTTTTCGCTGACCTCCTCGGCGACCATCACGGTTGCCATTTCGACGCTGATCTCGCACAATTCTCCGAGGATGCGTTTCCCCTGATTCGCCAGTTGTCGGTTCTGCGGCTTGAGTGCGTCTCGTTCGGGGGGAAGTTCCTTGACAAGTTGGGCGCGGACGCTTTGCACAATGAAATACAGAACGTCTCGTTCCGTCGCCGCACGAGGTAGTGGTTGCTCGCCTTTGAGAATCAGGTCAACGCGCAAGTTACCGTGCAGTTGCTTGATGAACGCCGCGAACGACCGCGCATGGTTGGCAGAAAGGCATCCCTCCGCAAGCAACTCTGTTTCGTCGGTTTGTATGGTTGAACCATAGGCGTGGAGCGCATCCGAGAGGATATGCCAGGAGCGAGGCGTCGAGAACGTTTCCTCGGTTTTCGGCGGCGGGACGTGCAGATGATCCGGACGTGCCTCCAGGTACTGAATCACATACGGGTGAATCCCTTGCGCGTATGCCCAATCCAGCCAGTCGCGAACGGTCGGGCGCAGTTCGACGTGGAGCATCCGATTCATCAGCGCAGACGACATCGGTTTGACAATCGCCGAATCCTGCGCCCGGTTCCCGGCTCCGACGACCACGGAGCCGGGCGGCAACCGGTATTCGCCGAGCCGTCGGTCGTTGATCAGGGAGTAGAACGCCTTTTGAACTTCGAAAGAGCAGGCGTTAAGTTCGTCCACGAAAAGCAGATAGGGAGTTTCGCGGGCGATCATGCGCGGCGGGCAGAAAACACTCTTGCCGTCCTCAATACGCGGGACACCGATCAGGTCTTCCGGAGCGAGTTGCGAACCGAGTAAGGAAACACACTCGATGCCGACATCGCTGGCGAACCGCTCGACCAGCGCGGATTTACCGATGCCGGGCGGTCCCCAGATGAAAACGGGGCGCGTCGGGGCGACATTGAGGAGCAGTTTGACGAGTTGCGGCGGGGTGACGGTTTGCATAGAGTTCGGCGGAAGGTATGTATGCGGTCCAAACCCGCATACGTAATTCTTCTAAGCCTGTATCGCCCGGCACAGCGTAGCCGATAAACGAAGTGGCGATGCTGTTTCATTTTCGGCGATCCAAACATCCCTTGAATCTAAACAGAGGAGATATCAGGGACGTTTTTTAGCGCGTTTCGGAGGAACTGGCGTCAACAAGAACGCGCCGTCGCTCCCCTGACCGATGATCTGCCCGCGTGCGTTGATCGCGACCGCCGCATACAGGGACCGAGATGTGCGCAGGGGAGGCGTAACGAGTGTGTTCAGGTCATGTGCCTTCCCGTCGCGGTCCCACAGGACCGCAATTTGATGAACCTTCTTCGCGTCCCGCGCCGTTTGGTGCCCCACGATTTCGCCCAGGTCGTTGATAGCGTTCGCCGTGGTGCCGATAGAAGGCAGATCGGGCGTGCCGGGTACCAGTGATAAGGGACGCATTGTCCCGCCGCTGTAAAGAAAACCACGCCCCGATCCCGCTTGTACCTCCGACCACCCCACTATCTTGCCGTCGGCGTTGATGGCGTTTACATGGCTACTTTTCCCGCCCAGGGTCCCCAATTCCGTTTTCGTGCCGTCGCCGTGCTGGAGTACCGCCATCCATTCGTCGTAGCGAACGCTGTCGTCCGGCTGTCTCTCGAACTCCCCCCGCGCCGCGGTATACGCGTATTCCCCCCGGCGATTGCGGAAGCGGGACGGCGAACATTCGGAATCCGTCTCCATCATCTTGTTTTTATTCCAGCGAAAGTGGACGGTTTCTCCGCTCGTAATAGCACCCGAGGTGACCCAGGTCGAATAGCCATAAACAGCCCCATCGTTGGAAAGATACTCGGGAACAAGACCGGCACGACCGGGCGGATGGGACGGAACATGCCCCAGGGAACGCGGCTTTTTCCCCGGCGTGTAGAGGATGCCCTCGCCGCTCCAATTGTGTCCCGCCACTTGCCCCCGGTCGTTGAGCACGGTTGCCGTTTCCATCGGTAACCGTGTCAGACGGTAGCGCGGCGGCGCATCGACAGGCGGCTTTGCTAAACCGGCACCAGACGGCATAACTGCCACCGCCACACACAGGATCGTTCTAAATTGCCCCATACCTGCCCCCCAGCGAACCATCGTCAGTCGAAGAAGATGGCTCAATTATACTACATAAGTAGTATTTTGTCGGCATCGGGAGGAGAAGGAACCCGTCGGTACGGGGAAATTGCCGCGAAAGATTCTGTGTCCGGCGAAAACGTAGCCGCAATGGTGTATCCTAACAATTATAGAGCGCATCGAAGCAAGGACATTGGACCAATGCAATCAACTCAGGGACGTTCGGACGCGGACGAATTAGCGGCAATCGCGACGCAGGCGATGATCGAGCGGGGTTTGGAACCGGAGTTTCCGCCCGCTGCGTTGCGGCAGGTGGATCGTACCCCCGGTCCCGCGCACGAAACGGACGCCGACATACGCGACCTGCGCCATCTGCTCTGGACGTCCATCGACAACGACGACTCCCGCGACCTCGACCAACTGACCGTGGCGGAAGCGTTGCCGGACGGAAAAGTGCGTATCCTGGTCGCCATCGCGGATGTCGACGCGCTTGTCCCATTTGGAACGCCGGTAGACGAACACGCCCGGCACAACACGACCTCGGTCTACACCCCGGCGCGAATTTTCCCGATGCTTCCCGAGCGGTTCAGCACCGACCTGTCGTCGCTCAACCCCGGCGTGGACCGGCAGGCGTTGATCGTCGCGTACACTGTAGACGCGGACGGCATTCTGTCGGACGAGCGGGTGTTTCGCGCCCACGTGCACAGCTATGCGAAACTCGCCTATCACGGCGTCGGGGCGTGGCTGGAAGGCGCGGGCGAGATACCGGTCGCGATGGCTGCCGCTCCCGGTGTCGCCGAGCAGATTCAGATACAGGATCGGGTCGCCCAGAGTCTGCGCGAACGTCGGCACGACGAGGGTGCCCTCGAACTGCACACGGTTGAGGCGAAGACGGCGATCCAGAACGGGCAGGTGGTAGATTTGTACGAAGACGATAAAGACCGGGCGAACGCGATCATCGCGGATTTCATGATCGCCGCGAACGGCGTCACGACGCGCTTTCTGGAACGTCACGGCTTCCCGACGTTTCGTCGCGTGGTGGCGACACCGGAGCGTTGGGACCGCATTCAGCAGGTCGCGCAGGAGTACGGCGACTTTCTTCCTGCCGAGGCGGATTCCGAAGCATTGAACGCATTTCTGGTGCGCCGCCGCAAAAGTGATCCGCTACGATTCCCGGACCTGTCGCTGGCGATCATCAAAATGATGGGCGCGGGCGATTACCGGGCGCAGGGACCGGGACAAAAGGATCAGGGGCATTTCGGGCTGGCGGTGCGTGACTATTCCCACTCCACCGCGCCGAACCGCCGTTACCCGGACATTATCACGCACCGTTTGATCAAAGCCGCACTCGCCGGACAAGCACCGCCTTACACGATGGAGGCACTGACGACGCTCGCGTCACACTGCACCGAGCAGGAGAACGCCGCGAAAAAAGTAGAGCGGCAGGTGCGCAAGTCCGCCGCGTCCCTGTTCATGATGAATCGCATCGGCGAATCGTTCGACGCGCTGGTCACGGGTGCCTCGCCCAAAGGCGTCTGGGTGCGTACCCTCCGCCCCCCCATCGAAGGGCGCGTTGTCGAGGGCGAACGCGGTCTGGATGTCGGCGACAAGGTCCGGGTCAAACTGGTGCGCGTCAACGTCGAAAAAG
>JACMIS010000337.1 GCA_014381035.1 Armatimonadota bacterium | reverse complement strand
CGACGTGCTGGTACTCGCGGGTGTGTTCGCCATTCTCGGTTACTTCTTGAACTGGAAGGTGGACTCGCTGTTCGTAACCGCCGCGCTAACGGTGATCGGGTTCTCGGTCCACGATACGATCATCATCTTCGACCGCATCCGCGAAAACCTGAGACTACGCGGCGGGCGCGTCGAGTTCGGCGAACTGGTTAACGAAAGCATCAACGAAACGTTCGCCCGTTCGATCAACACGAGCATGACGGTGATCATCACGCTGACCGCCCTGCTCATCCTCGGCGGCGCAGTGATCCGCCCGCTGAATGCCGCGCTGCTGATCGGCATCGTGTCCGGGACCTATTCGAGCATCTTCAACGCCGCGCAATTAGTCGTGGATTGGGAGCGCATCTTCGGTAAGAAGGGCGGCAAGGCATCGGTGACACCGGAACGCTCCACAACGCCGAAGCCCGCCGACAAACCCGCGCCGATAAAGCCTGCCACAGCGACGGACACGGGCGCGAGAACGTTCACCGCACCGCCCCTGACACCACCTCCGTCTCCCGTATCCGTGGCGGACCGCCCGGCTCAAGCGGACGTTCCCAGCCCCCCTGGTCCCGCGCGAGGTCCTGCCCTCCCGGTCGCCCCGGCACGGCGCAAGCGGCGCATGTAGACAGGAAACAAAAAAGCGGGGGCGGCGTTACCTCCGCTTTTTTGTCGCGATGCGCGACTACATTTTTGGAACAGGCGAGGGGTCCGCGAGCGACACTGGCTCATACTTCTCCTTCAAATATTTCCAGACATCACGTTCGATACTTAGCCGTTGGGCTTCTATATCATCCGCGATGCTTTGCCGTGATTCCTCGTCCCAGGATGGTTCCACCAAAGCAACCTCCCGCTGCTCAGCCATCTTGGCGAGCCATTCAAACGATACAGTAAGTTCGTGCTCGTTTTGAATTTTCATTCGATGTTTCCTCTCGTGGTTGTTACAATCTCAACTATTCCCCTTGGGATGGTGCTTCTTTTTGCTGTCGGTCGCGAACTTCACAGAAACAACATCTGTTCCGCGAACCGCTCAATCGGATAATCTTTTATTTCCAGATAAGACCGGTCTACACCATAAAAAATACGCGCTTCGCTCGGGACCAGAAAACGCCTGTGCTCGTCTCGTACCATCCGGTCCCGGTGCATAACAGAACATACGAATGAGTAATCCAGGTCGTTCGGTTCCAGTTTGTCGGAAACGAAACTCCCCCAAACCAACATTCGCTTGATCGTGGGATACTCTCGCGCCGCACTCACGACTTCGGACAAGAGACGCCCTAGCCCTTCCCGTTTTTCAGAGCCGACGCCAAAACGATCTAAGCATTCCGGCAGGGTCGCGTTGTATATACCCGGCGGTAGAAATCCGGTATCGGTGAGAACGGGTATTTCCGGCATTATCTTTCTCGCTCAGTATACCGCAAACACAATGTTTGCCGTACAATAACCCGTCATGCCAACCCCCGTTATCCCCATCGAAAAACTGACCCCGATGCTCCGGCAATACGTCGAACTCAAAGCTGAGCGACCCGATGTTATTCTGTTAATGCGCGTTGGGGATTTCTACGAAGCCTACGGCGACGACGCGGAAACGATTGCCGGGGTGCTCAATATCACGCTGACCGGGCGCGAGGTACAAGGCATCGCCGAAAAGTATCCGATGGCGGGGGTGCCGCATCACGCGATGGACCGGTTTCTGGCGCGTCTGGTCAAGCGGGGCTACAAAGTAGCGGTCTGTGATCAGGTTGAGGACCCGAAACAGGCGAAGGGCTTAGTCAAGCGGCGCGTAACACGTGTGGTGACGCCGGGGACGCTGGTCGAGGATTCGCTGTTAGATGCCAAAACCAACAACTACTGTGTCGCGGCGGTCTGGGGCGAGCCGGTGTCCGGGGTGTCGGTCGCCGACGTTTCCACGGGGGAGTTTCTGGTTACCGAGATTGCGTCGGGCGG
>JACMIS010000043.1 GCA_014381035.1 Armatimonadota bacterium | reverse complement strand
GGTCAGCCGGGACGAATATAAGTTCCTGCGCGACATCGAAAAGCTGATTAATAAGCCCATCGAACGCCGCGCCGTGGAAGGTTACGAGTCACCGCTCCCCGACCCGAACTCCAACGTTAACATCCCGTCGGGTGTCAACGTCGGTGGTCGTGGCGGAAACAGTGGCGGCGGTCAGCGTGGTGGCAACACCGGGGGACCACGCCGCTTCGGACGACCGTCCGGCGGCGGGGGCGGCGGTCAGCGAAACGCTTCCCGACCGGCACGCACCGGGTAGGGACGGTTTCATGAAGCAAAAGGGCGGAGGAACTAAAGTTTCTCCGCCCTTTTTTGCTGTCGCGTGCTGCTTCCGGGATGCTTGATCTGCCGTGCCGTTCCGCTTCCTCGCATATTCGAGTAGTATTATCCTAAGTGAAACTGATTGGGAGACGGGGATGGACAGCGAAGAGAAAGAGACGAACCGACAGCGTGAGGTATTGTTCCGGGATTACGCCCGCGGGAACAACGCCGAGGGTTTGCGCGGACTGCTTGTCGATGAAGCGTTGGTCCAGCGAATGCGACCGTCGGGGGCAAATCTCATGGGTACTGCCGCCGAATGGGGGAATCGCGCCGTCCTCGAACTACTCGTCGAACAAGGCTTCCCTCTGAATGAACGTGGCAATCAAGGAGAGGCACTTCTGAACGCTTGCCGGGGGCGTGTCTCTGAAGAAGAAACCCTGTCTACCGTTGATTATCTTCTGAAAAACGGAGCAGACCCCAATCCGACCGGATTGACGCCGTTACACTTCGCGGCACGTTTCGGTTTCGCCCGTGTCGCGGAACGCCTTTTGCAGGCGGGAGCCGATCCGATAAGTGATGCCTACTGCCAACGATACACGAAGCGGCGCATGGGGGCAGGGACAAGTTTTCGCTGGAATCGCCGCTAGCTATTGTCGAGATGTTGATCCGACGTGGGGCGGATGTGAACGCTTTATCCCGGAATGGCATGATGTTGCCGCTCTCTCGCGCCGCCGGGTCTGCCTATGTCGCCATGATACGGCTTTTGTTGCGTCACGGCGCGGAGCCGAATCGGGCAGATTCCATCGGAGGGACGGCACTGCTTGACGCCGTGCACGCAATTGGGTTCGACGAATCGCTCGCCGCTCTACGGGACGAAAAACATCCCGGCATCGACGGCGACACGGCGCGAGAAATGATCACCCTTCTCCTGGCCGCCGGGGCGGATGTTGATGCACGGGACAGCGATGGCGAGAGGCCGCTGTTCCTGTCGGTAAAATGTCGCGAACATCGCGTGGTATTCGAGCTACTTCTGAAAAGTGGCGCGGATGTCAACCGGCTGACGAACGAAGGCGTCTCGCCGCTTTGCGCCGCTGTATCGCGCGGCGACGAAATCTTCGTGGAACGGCTTCTCGCGCACGGTGCCGACCCACTCGCCGGGACGAACGGACGGTCCGCCATCGAATCGGCGGCATATCGGGGGAGTGACGCTATTTTGGCGAAGATGCTCGCGGTGGTGAAGTCGGCGGACTTCGGCGCGTCGAGTACGGCGTTGATCCAAGCCGCCGTGCATGCGGACGCGGGAGATTGCTTGAAACGACTCATCCCCTACGGTTTGAAGTTGGACGCCGTCTTCCCTTCCGGGAAGATGACGCCGCTCCATTTCGCGGCACGCCGGGGCGCGGTAAGCGTGCTCGAACTGTGTCTCCAAGCGGGAAGCAATCCCGACGTTTGTGACCGTGCGGAGCGCACTCCGCTCCACATGGCGGCGCAGTATAACCAGCCCGACGCCATAGAAATGTTGCGCCGGTTCGGCGCGGACGAGAATCGCGCCGACAAAGACGGCAAAACGCCTCTCGCCATCGCGCAGGAAAAAAATAAGAAACGCGCCGTCGCCGCTTTCCGGAAACCCCTGCGACCGGCACTCCCGAAAGGTTCGTGATCGATGCCCGCACCCACCCCGCCTTCCCTGTATCTGCAAATCACCCGCGCCATCAAAGGCGGCGACCTTTTCACGTTACGTGGCTTGTTGCGTAACCAGTCGGATTGGGCGCGACTACTCGGCGTGGACCAGGTCGTTGATCTGCCCTATGACGCTGCCTGTGACGCGAAGTGGGAGATATTCCAATTGCTACTGGCGAATGGGTTTGGCAGACAGAATAGGCGCCTTGCCGGCAAACTCATTGCCGGTGTCTGCCGGGCGGATATATCCGAACCCGAGATGCTCTCTCGCGTGGACGAACTGCTCCTGCAAGGCGCGGACGCGGGACCCCCCAACCCCTTTCTCAACATAGCAGCAAAGCGGGGTTATGTCTCGGTCGTCGCGCGGCTTCTCGACGCCGGCGCGGATGTGGAGGATACCTCTCATGACGGGGTTCCGGTCCTCCATGAGTTAGCGTGGATGTTTCGGGGCGATCCCACTATCACTCAGCGGGGTCGGTATGCGGTCGCGGAACTTCTTCTCAACCACGGCGCGGATGTGAACGGCGGTAAAACACAGAAGCGAATGCCGATCCGTCAGGCGGTGGCATCGGGCGATCTCAGGATGGTGAGGCTCCTTTTGCAACACGGGGCGACGGCTAATATAGCCAATAGCTGGGGGGATACCCCTCTCCACGAAGCCGTCATTCGTCATTCCGACGATAGCTCGGGATTGATTCAGAGCGAAGAGTCCGAGGTAGTGGAAACCGTAAGACTGTTGCTTGCAGCAGGAGC
>JACMIS010000042.1 GCA_014381035.1 Armatimonadota bacterium | reverse complement strand
TAAGGACGCTCCGCCACCCAGAGGGTACCCGGGAAGACAGGACCGGGGCGCACTGTCTCGCGGTATAGCCCAGTACCCGCCCGGACGCGGAGCGTCCTTAGCCGAACGGCTTCTACCGGTGGGTCAGACCCCCGAGTAGATGGTACTAGCGAACGAGTCGAGCGAAACTCCCGATTAACCCTCGGCTCCTCGACCATACGACCCTCCTAAACAGTCTTCAGGTCGCCGATGGCGGCTTGCGGCGTCACGTCGCCCCCCGCGCTTCGCAACTCGTTCAATATAGCGTCCACCTGAGCCGGGGTGCGCACGTCCTCGAAGTACGTCCCGCCCACCTGGATCGCCACCGGGTTGCAACACGCCCCCAGGCACTCCGCGCGGTTCAGCGTGAACACGCCGTCTCCGGTCGTTTCCCCCGCAGAAACCCCCAGGCGATCCTCGATGTGGTGGATCAGCGCGTCCGCCCCGAAGATCATGCAAGACACGTTGTGGCAGACCTCGATGTGATGTTTACCTACTGCTTCCTTGTTGTACATCGTGTAGTAGGTCGCGACACCTTCCACTTCCGCACGCGGGAGATCCAGATAGTCCGCCACTTCCGCCTGCGCTTCGCGGGTCAGGTGCCCGCCATAGGCTTCCTGCGCTACCCACAGCGCGGGCAACAGTGCCGCTTTTTTGTGCGGATAACGGGACACGATGTCGTCGATACGGGATTTATCATCCAGAGAAAGATTGTTCATAAGTTTAGTTCATTCAGGAAGAGGCAACGCGGCGTGCCCGCAACATGTTCCAGATTCCTGCCAATTCGGCAAGGATAGGGCGGCGCGGACTGAGCAACTCGGCTACCGCGACAAGGATCGCGTACAGTGCCAGTTCACACACGGTATGGATAAGGATTTGTGACGGCTGGGTCAGCAGAAATCTCGAAATCAGCATCGTGATAAACAGCGTGCCCTGCACACGTGCCAGAGGGGCGAATGTATCACGCCATATCGTTTCGGTGCCCGGAATGGTGCGCCGCACATAATAGGCGAGGATCAACAACTCCAGCAAGGAAGCGCAGTAGCATCCCCCGGCGATACCCTCTACGCCGAAGAGTTTTACTCCCCCATACACCAGACAGATACGCAACACGCCGCTGATCAGTACGATAACCGTACGCGCCTTCAGGAGTTCCATAGCGATCATCGTTTGCACCAGGATTCCCGACGCCGACGCTAACACGATCTCGGAAGTGTTCCACTGAAACAATACGATTGCGGGTCGCCACTCTTCGCCGAATATCAACGGCAGGAAGAAAGGAGCGACGATTGCCAGCGGGGCGACGACAAGTCCCATGATCGTCACGATACGGCGCACTGTCCGCCCGGTGACTCTGCCGACCTCTGCCGGGTCTTCCTGCAAGCGACTCATCGCCGGAAGTGCCACCCGATTGATCATGTTGACAAGCATGGAAGGCGCGGAAGCGATGTTCGCGGACCATGTCAGCAAGCCGTAACCAGCCACGCCGGTTGTGCGCGAAATGATCAGGGACGACAGGCTCGACAGGGAAATCGCGACGATATGGTTCGCCTGGAAGCGAATCGCCTTGTGCATCAACAGACGCGCCGTCTCCCATCGGAATCGTCCTGTCAGGGACCAGTCGGAGCTGGCGCGGACGATCACCATTCCGACGAGGCGAGCGACGATGAAACTGATCATCAGGGACCATGCGCCAAAGCCCGCGATGGCGAACCCGAGAGAAAAGACGATCTGCGCGATATTTTCGGCGACCTCCGCCCGTGCGAGGGGTTCGAAATTCAGGTGCCGCTCCATCATCGCGCCGGGGACGGAGCGCAGTGTGACCAGAAATAGCGCGGCGATCCCGATACACAGCATCAAAATCTGCGACTGTTCCACTTTGTAGAGGTGCAAAATCCAGGAAGACATCAGGGTGACGACAGTCACGATCACCAGAGAGATTGCTTGTTGCATCCAGAAGACCGTCGCGGTTTCGTCGGGTTCCGGCTCCTCCTTCTGTGCGATCAGAACGCTGTTCAGACTGAACTCACACAGAAACAGACCGATTCCCACGATGCCGCTGATGATGCCGAAGATGCCGAAATCCTCTTTCGTCAGGAAACGTGCCAGAGTGAGACTGCTGACGATCCGCAAAATCACCGAGACGACCGTTCGCAAGCCCAGTACCTGCGCACCACGCACGGCTTTTCCCTGCACGGTAGCTTTCTGGGCAGTTTCCTGCGTCGCCGCTTCCGGGGGCGGCGATTGCCCGGCGGCGACCACTGGCGAAGTATCATCGGGGGAATCAGGCATGTTTTTGTAGTTCGGGTACTGCGTTTCCGGTCAACATATTCCAGAATGTCCGGGCGTTATCGTCGAGCAGAAACTGGCGGCGGGCGAGAGCGAAGGCATCGTCTATAACCGCGTCGCGTTTCTCCGGGTTTAAGCCCGTCAGGATTGTCGCGGCAAGTTCGGTCGCGTCCAGATTGTGGCAGTGTAATGCGGCACTACCCAGAGTCGTCGCGGCGGCAGCATCCGCCGGACCATGATACAGCATCGGCAGACCGATGCCGAGATAAGTCACTAATTTGGTGGACAGACTGAACTTATAAAACGATTCGTACTCTTTTTGCGTCGGCAACGGCAGATAAAGAACGTCTACCTCATCAAAATCGGATTCGATCTCTTTTTCCGGGCGTGGCTCGCGCATTTCGACGAGCGGGTGCTTGGCAAGTTCGGGTTGCAACCATCCGCGCGAAATCAGTTTGACATCCAGATCGGTCTCGGCTTTGATTTTCTCCAGTGCCTGAAGCAGCGCGACGAAATTCGGCACATACGACAGGTGTTGCGTTCCCATGAAATAAACGTACAGACGATCTTTCACCAGGGGGCGTTTACGTGTCGGGGACTCCGACAGACCGTCCGTCACCGTGACATAGGGTTGCTCACCGAAACGTCGGCAATATTCCTTCCCCATCGCTTCACTGATAACGATCCGCCCCGCCGCGCCGCGCCACGCTTTTTCGAGTTCGCGCTCCATCTCCGGTAGCCGGGGGTTCCCCGCCAGATTGTAGGACAGCTCGTCGTGGACATTGAGATAGAACGGGACCTGCAACCGCTTCGCCAGTTCATGCGCATACGCAAAGTGCATCCCGTGCGGCACGGCGTGGACCCCGGTGACGTGATGCTTTCGAAACAACGACTCCATATCCGCCATCATTTTCCCCAGATATAGCGGCTCGATCAGGTCACAATACTTTCCGAAACGGGTACTTTCGATTCTCCCCAGATGCGGGCGCGTCGGCAGATACTGCTCATGGTATGTCGGGTCCGGCTTCACATGATGGTTCTGATGCGAAAGCATCGCCGTAACCGTGTCGGTGTCGCCGGGGATTTTAGACAGCAGGGCGCGTAGTATTCGTGATGTCCCCGACATAGACTGGATCGGGGCTTGATTCACGAAGCCAATGGTATGGTGCATTCAGATGTAAACCTTAGCGATCAATGTCGCCCAGAACAATATCAATCGAGCCGATCATCGCGACCACATCCGCCACCATACGCCCCTGCACCATTTTTGGCAAGGCTTGCAGATTGTAGAACGATGGCCCTTTAATTCGCACGCGGTAGGGTTTGTTGGAACCGTCAGACACGATGTAGTACGCTTTTTCGCCACGCGGACCTTCCACCGCCCCGATGGCTTCGCCGACCGGCGGGTGGAACCCTTCCGTGTAGAGTTTGAAGTGGTGGATGAGGGACTCCATCGAAGTGTCCAGTTCGGCACGCGGCGGCGGCGCGATCTTCCGGTCCGATGTGCGTACCGGCGCGTCGCCGAGCGAGACGACCTTCGCGTAGGCTTGTTCACAGATACGGAGCGACTGTCGGAACTCCTCCATGCGGACGCGATACCGGTCGTACACGTCGCCGATCTGCCCGACCGCCACGTCGAAGTCGAACTCGTCGTAGGACGAGTACGGATTCGCCTTCCGCAAGTCGTGGTTGACGCCGGAGGCGCGAAGCGACGGTCCGCCCATGCCGAACGAAATGGCGTCCGCGGGCGACACGATACCGACCCCACGAGTCCGCTCGATCCAGATTGGGTTGTCAGTCAGAAGCCCTTCGTACATTTCGATACGCGCCGGGAAATAATCCAGGAATTCGCGCACCCGCGCCAGCCAGCCGGTCGGCGCGTCGCCGCGTAAGCCGCCGGGGCAGATCCAGGACGTTTTGGTACGCACCCCGGAAAGGTGCTCCTTGATTTCCAGGACCCGGTCGCGATCCTGCCACGAATAAAAGAACACCGACATCGCCCCTATATCGAGCGCGTGGGTTCCCAGCCAGAGGGCGTGCGACGCGATCCGTTCCAGTTCGTTGAGCAGGACGCGCATGTACTGCGCTTTTTTCGGGATCTCGACCTGCATCAGTTTTTCAACCGCGAGGGAGTATGCCAGATTGTTGCACAGGTTCGAGAGGTAATCTTCGCGGTCGGTCAGAACCAGTGCCTTGTAATAAGACAGGTTCTCCATCGTCTTCTCGATACCCGTGTGCAGATAACCGATATGCGGGGTGCAACGGACCACGGTCTCCCCATCCAGTTCCAGCACCAGGCGCAGAACGCCGTGCGTGGAAGGGTGGGACGGTCCCATGTTGATCGTCATCGTTTCCGCGTCGGTGTCGGGATCATAGGATCGTTCGATCTCGATACCTGCCGGTGCGGAGTTCGCCTGAGGAAGGCTACTCTTCGTTGTCGCTAATTGTGTCAGTGTCGCCATTAATTTGGAGTGTTCTATCTATACCCGCTCGGGGATAATCTGCGGTACGACTGGTTGACGTGCGACAACAGACTTCGCTTTTGCCGCCATGAACCGTGATTCTACCAACCAATAAAAAACATACGCGATTGCGATACAAATTGCAAGTTCGATTAAAGTCTCCGCTACATACAATTGAGGCGGAAAATGCAGTTTCACCGCGACCCGGTGCAAAACGGACAGCATCATGAAATGAATCAGGTACAGAGAATACGAAAACCCGCCGACGAAAAACAACCCTGATAATACCCGGGATCGTTTCATATACGCATCGAAAGGGCGTAAAATATAGAACAGTATCGCGAACAAGGATGTCAGCAGGAGGCGCCATGATTGCGGGCTTCCCTGTTCACGGATTATTTGTACAATAATCAGCGTCCCGATTGCGAGGATGACCGCTCCGTATAACGCCTTCCCTTTCCTGCTACGCTCTTTCCACGGTCGCCCGCAGAGCAGATCGAACAGCAACACCCCTTCCCCGAAACCGATCCAGTGGTTAAACGGAAAGAACGACAGATTCGGTGCAAATACAGTTATCAGGAAAGCCACGATGGTGACTACATGCAGTACTTGCAACATACGTTGCCACCCTTGCTTACGAAAAGCGTAGATCGCCAGCCCGATTACCGCGTAGAAAGCCACTTCATAAGACAGCGTCCAGGTCACGTCGTTCAGGCTACGCTCGTTGAGAGGCACCTGAATAAGTAGCGCGTTGATGATGAGATGCCCCGCCGTCAGGTGGGTAAACCAGGTTACCGTCGGGTTGTCATGAATGTACCCGAGTTGTTGCGCCAGCCAGTAGGAGGCGGGAATGGTCAATCCGAGCAACAGGACCGCGATATGCGGGGGATAGATGCGTCGTATACGGGCGACCGCGAAACGACCGAGGGTATGATTGCGATCAATCAGGTTGGCGGCAGCGGCGGACATGCAGTAGCCACTGATCACAAAAAAAATAGGAACCGCCGTATCGCCCCACGAACAGAATTCAACGAAAAAGTTTCTACCGGACCCAAAATCCGTGTCGCGGTCCACCATCGAATGAAACAAAACCACCCAAATTGCAGCAAAGCCACGCCATAGGTCCAGTGATTCGTATGTCCGGCTATGCGGTTGTTGCATGGAGAAATTGCTACCTCTTGCCACCAACGTGCCATGATGACGTCGGGTTTGTCTCACTTGATTCGTGAATGACAATGGAAAAGTTGGGATGGCTACAAAAAAAACGATGTTACGTGTTTCTTTTGTGAACCCTAACTTACGCTGACAATATTCAGAGGCTCAATCGTCCAGAATTGAGTGACGCCAGGGGTACCGGCAAAAATCGGATAGAAGTCGATCAATCCCTTTGCAGGAAGGCACT
>JACMIS010000336.1 GCA_014381035.1 Armatimonadota bacterium | reverse complement strand
CATCCACGGACGAAGACACCCAAGCCTACTTCGCCGCCGATCCGATCCCGAATGACGACGAGATCGAGGACTACGGGTTCGCGCCCATCACGGATGACGACGCTCCTGACGATCTTTTCGAGGCGACCGTGCCCACAAAATCCGCGTTGGCGACGGCTGCCGTAGCGGTCGCTGAGCCAGTTGTAGAAGCCGAACCCACAGTCGCGGCGATTGCCGAGCCAGAGGTGGAGGAGTGGAAACTCTTCGCCGACGATCCGCAGCCGGGACCGGGGCTGTTCGATGACGCCCCCGCCGTGGTCGCGAATGGAGAACCGCCCCCAACTCCGACTCCCCCAGAACCGGAAGCCGGGGGCGTACAAAGCGACCCACGTTTCCCTACGTTGAGAGAGAGGAACCCGCACCCTCCCGCCCTCTCTCTCGAAAACGCGGAGGAAACAGCAATAGCGCGAGCGATACAGGAAATTCCGGTTCCGGCACCGACAGCACCGGCTCCGGTAGTCTCTTCGACCTCTGACGAGGAGATAGACAACGGTGAACCGCCGGTCACAATCGCGCAGGTACGGCAGGCGTGGGCGACTTTCATGAGCCGCACCGAGCGGATCTCACAGGGGACGTACCGTTCGCTCAAAATGGCGCAAGCGGAACCGACACAGGTAGTCGGGCGCGTTGTGATTATTACGTTTCACAACCGGCAGTGGTACGAGATGCTGGACGACAACCCGAAGGTGCAGGCGTTCATCAAGAAATTGCTCGCGCATGTGATGGGTCGGGAGGCTATCGGGGTGCGTCTCGAACTGGACCCGACCATGGTGGTTCAGCCGCGCCGGACGCGCGTCGCCGAATCGCGGGACGTTAAAAAACGCTACGACCGGATGGCGGCGATCACGGCGCAGGATAATGTGGCACCCGCCTATACGGAGGTGACGCCGACACCGGCACCGTTCGGCTTTAATCCGGGGCAAGGGGCCGCCGCGCCATCGCCCGCGCCTGCATCCGTTATTTCCGCGTATGGCAATCTGGCGACCACTCCGGTGCCACGCGAACGTCCGGCATTCAGCCGCGAGTCCGCGCCCGAAATACCATACCGGGTTCAGTCGGACGTTCCTGCATCCGTGTCCGCTACCGACAGACGCGCCATCGCGCTTGCCGAACCGCTCGTACAGGAAGTTTTGACGGTGTTTGGCGGCGACATCGTTTTTGATTAGGTTGTCGGGTGGTTGGGTAGTCAGGGAGTTTTTAACCGCATCGTCGCCAGCAGCGACCCAATCACCCAATAGCCCAATCCTGCGGTATACTTTGCACAAAACCGGCGGGTTCGTCCTGCCAAATGGAGAAACAATAATCATGGCAAACCCTTTCAAAAATATGGGTGGCAGTAAACCGGCAGGAATGCCGGGGCTGGGTGGCGGCGCAGGCGGGGGCGGTGGTATGGAAGCGATGTTGCAAAGCATCCAGAAAAAGATGCTCGCGGATGCGGAGACGATGAACGAACGTCTCGATGAAGAGCGCATCGAAGCCTCCTCTGGTGGCGGGATGGTATCGGCGGTTGTCACCGGGCATGGCGACATTATTTCGATCAAGATCAACAAAGAATGCGTTGATCCGGAAGACGTAGAGACGCTGGAAGACCTCGTTACCACAGCGGTCCGTGCGGCTCTCGAAAAAGCCGACCTGCTGAAGACCGAGGAACAGAAGAAGCTTATGCCCGCCGGTCTCCCGAACATGCCGGGACTCTCCGGGCTGTTTGGCGGCTAAACCCTTTGGCTCGCCCTGTGTTTGGTCCATACCGGTGTTTGGATGAAGCGCGGGGCGAGTCTTTTTTGTCGGCTAATGCTTTTACTGGTTGTCCGGCATGCTTCTTGCCATATATTGCCTGTAGATTCATCAGACGGGCTGTGTTGCCTGTCCGGGAAGGATTGGAAGTGCAATGAAGATTGGTCAAACGCGAGTTGTGATTCGCCCTGCGATGTTTGTTTTGATCGGTTCGATAATATTCGGATGTATAGCCGTGGCGGCGGCGGGTTGGTACGCGCTGGGTCCCCGGTCGGGTGATGGGTTGATCAACCCGAAACGGTGGACTTATGGTACGACCGGTGGCGCGACCGCGACCTTTAATATGCTTTCTGAGAAGAGTACCAAGGAATTGATCCGTACGCGCGAAGGCTTCTCGAACGTGAATGTCAAGGACGGTTTCAAAGTCGCCATTGACGGGGTGGGGAAAAGCCCGAACTGTGTCTATATCCGGAACGCAATCAACTTCGACAAGGCGGCCGCACCCAAAGACCTTCAGTTCAGTTTTATGGGAAGTTCCGCCAGTACCGTGCCGATCACGTTTACGATACGCGACAGTCGTCTCAAAAAAGGTGGCGCACTCCTATGGAGCCATACTTTCAATGTCAAGGGCGATTGGCAAAAATACTCCGAGACGGTGCCGGTCAGTGCCGTCAGCGGTGGTCAGTTGCAACTCATGGTAGTCGCCGGTCATCTGGGTGCGAAACCGGGCGATCTTTCCCTGCGCGACATCACCTTAAAATAGTCGGGGTTGTCGTTTTTTTGCGTATACTGATCGTATGATAAGCAAACCACGTTTCCTGTTCCTCGTTCTGGACGGATGCGGCGCGGGCGAACTGCCGGACGCCGCCGAGTTCGGGGACGGCGATTTTGCCGCGAACACCCTCGCTCATACCGCGCAAGCCGTCGGTGGTTTGCGGATGCCGAATCTGCAACGCCTCGGCTTCGGCAACATCACCCCGATACAGGGCGTCGCGCCGGAGCCGAACGCACCCGCCGCCTGGGGGCGACTCGCCGAAATCAGTCGCGGTAAAGACACCGTGACCGGACACTGGGAAATGGTCGGGGTACATACCCGGATCGCCTTTCCGACCTATACGCAGGGTTTCCCGCCCGATGTTATCACGGCGTTCGAGCAGATCACGGGGCGAGGGACACTCGGCAACTATCCGGCTTCCGGAACGGAGATCATCAAAAGCCTCGGTGAAGAGCATGTTTGCACCGGCAGACCGATCTTGTATACGAGCGCGGACAGCGTTTTCCAGATCGCCGCGCACGAGGACCCGGCGATCTTCGGTCTGGAGCGGTTGTACGACGTGTGCGAAAAGTCGCGGGCAATGTTGCAGGAGCCGCATCATGTGGGCAGGGTCATTGCCCGCCCGTTTGTTGGAACCGCCGCCGCCGACTTCAAGCGCACCGAGAACCGACGCGATTACCCCCTGCCCGCCCCGCACGACACCGTTCTGGATACGCTGACGGCGGCGGGCAAGCACGTTCACGCCATCGGCAAGATCAACGAGATTTTCGGCGGGCGTGGCATCACTACCAGCGACAAGACGACGAACAACCCGGATCATATCGCGGCGATCCTGCGCTTTTTGCGCGGCGAAGGCGAGGGCGCGAACGCCGATTTTGTTTTCGCCAACCTGGAAGATTTCGATATGCTCTACGGACACCGAAATGACCCGGTCGGATTTGCCCGCCTTCTTACCGAGTTCGATACCGCTATTGCCGAAATGTTGCCCCTGCTTCAACCCGGCGACCTGCTCGCCATCACTGCCGACCACGGCAACGATCCGACCACGCCGTCCACAGACCACTCCCGCGAATACGCGCCGCTACTCGTCTTCGGACCGTCACTGACCAAACCAACCCCGCTCGGCGACCGCGCAACATTCGGCGATTGGGGCGCAACCGTATCCAATTGGCTCGGCGCACCGCTCCCCGCACTCGGCACACCACTACCGGGCTTCGACCACAAAGGGCACAAAGTTCAAGAAGGACGCCGAGGGTTTTAAGGATAAGAAGCGAAAGTCTCCCTCGGGAGACTTTCGCAACTTGGCGATATAGGAAAGCCGACCCGCCATCGAGTGGAGCCACAAACTTCAAAAATTTCTGTCTCCTTCTTGGGCTT
>JACMIS010000041.1 GCA_014381035.1 Armatimonadota bacterium | reverse complement strand
GGTCATCTCCGGTTCCTCGTCAGTCCCGGTCGCCATCGCAGAGTCCGCGACAGCCGGGTTCGGTGCCGGCAATGGCGTCACTGTGCGTGTGTCCCGTGGCACATCCAATAAAATGTTGTCGTTCGGAGTTTCCATAATCCCTGTCTTGTTCGCGGCGTTCAGGTCCACGGTCGCCAAAACGGAACCGCGCACGTTTTAACTTTCGCGGTTCGTGTGGCGACATCCCCTCGTTAGGTTTCCCCGGCGATCCAGGGTTATAAACCCCGAGCGCATAGCAGCACTCGATTCGGAAGAAATTTCGTCTCAACGTGTCAGGAGAAGGCGAAGTGAAGGTGTAATCGCCAATCGGTAACGATATTTACGCCGTGTAGTGGAGCATTTTTAGTAGCGCATGGCTCTTGTACGGTCCGGCAGGGTCATAGATCACGGCAACCGGCGAACCGCTATGAATGCTATCCAATCGTCCTGATACGGTTTGCGCTTTGCTTTCTAATGTGACCTCAGACCCGGCAAGCGAGAACGCATAAATAACAGTGCGCTCGCTTCCGAATTCATCGGGTATAGGAATTGTGTCCGCACTCGTCGCGACTCCGATAACGACCACGCCGTTTTGCACCAGGTAACGGTGTTCGCTGTCTTCTTTGTTGCCGCCGAGCCAGATCAAACTGAAGAAAAAGCCAGACACGACGAGAAAGAAGGTCCCGGCAAAGATAAGCGTGGACGACAGTTCGGGGGAACAATTAAAGCACCGCAGTGCCAACCCCGCGAAAAGGAACACCCCGAACAGCACGACGAACGGAACCCCCTCGCCATAAAATGGTGGCGGCGGATCGAATCCGACGCCTTCCTCCTCGCTGTCCTTTTTACGTCGCAAGTGACGACGCGGCGGAGGCTCCCGCAATCCCGGCGGGACGAGTTCCGAACATATTGCGGGCGACACGGGTTCCATATCGAATGAAACGCGCCCGCTACGACGCGGTTACTACGTCGGGCGGGCGATTTTCAATCGGGAAAGCGAGTAGCTTAGGGGGAAGTGTGTACCGGCGTGCCGTTGCGCGTCAACGCAATCTTGTTTTCGATCACTTTGCCATCGGCGATGCTCGTCAGCGGTGCTTTGCTGTACTGGAGGATGTATGCTTTGCGAATCCCCTTTGACCGGTTTACACCCGATTTGTGCATCGTCGTGGACCAGAACACCGCGATACCGCCTGCCGGGACTTCGACCGCGATGCCTTGATCGGGGTCGTCGGCATCGTGGCAGATCAAACCAAGAGGCGACGGTTTGTGCGGGGCGAGTCCGTTTTTATGCGAGCCGGGAAGGACGGAGACCGTTCCGTTCTCCACGGTCGCGCCGTTCAGCGAGAGCCAGAGTGTCAGATAGGGTGACGGGGTGACCGGGGTATACCCATCGTCCTGATGCCAGGGAAACTCTTTCTCCCCTTCCGGCATTTTGAAGACAGACTGGTTCCAATACAAGTCTACGTCCGGTCCCAGAAGTTCGCCGCAGATATGAAGGAACTCCCGTCGGCGGGTAAACGTCTCGATTTCGGGGTCATGTTCCGCAAGGTGATCGGTGAAAGTGATTTCTCTGGCACGCGAGAGTCCCTCGGTACCCCCCTTCGCAGCAATCGCTTCTTCGTGCCGCCTTTGATACGATTCGATTCGCTCGGCAAGCGCGTTCATTTCATCGCCGGTAAATATGTCGGGAAAGATCGTGTATCCCCGCTCATTCAGTTCAGCTTTTTGGGTTTCGGTAATTACAGGAATTGCCATCGGGTAGCCTCCAGATTCAAGATTGCGTTCATTGTAGGGGCGTCACCGCGTCCGGACAAGAGCGATATGTAGCCGGTTTTGGTACGATTTACGCGCAATCGATCAGAATATGGGACGCCAGGACAGTAGAACTTCTGGAAGCAGACCGCGCGCTGTAGCTTTCGCGGTGCCATCGGCTCACCGGCGCGAAGCCCGGTTCCTCTCGTTAATCGGATAGGCAGGACCGTTCAGACGATAAAATACTTTTTTGACGTGCTTATGAACGTCGGGTTTTGTTTTACCTGTTTTCGCATGACTCAGAAAAAAAGCCGCTTCGGTCCGCAGACGGTCATATGTTTCGCTATGGGGCACATCCCAGATCTCGCGTGTTATCACAGGAGCGTATGCCGCCTCGATCGTCGAAGATTTCGATACCAGTTCGCGATAGACCAAGACCTTCTCGTTTTCGAGCAGATATTCCCTCGCGTGGTGGATTACCGAGTCGATGTGTGAGCCCTCCTCGTTGGCGGAAACATCGATACGCAATAACTGTCGCTTGCCGCTACCGTAAAGAAGCAGGATCCCGTCACGGTCTGTGCCGGTGATCACCGTTTTTTGTATCGCTTTACCCCGTCGCAACAGTCTTGCCGCTTGTTCATAGCGGGATTTTCCTTCAGGAACCGGCGATGGCTTCTGTCCCCATACCGCTGCGATGTTCGCACACACAATCAGCCCGCAGATTGCTATTCCGGTCGCCCGTGGATACCATTTTCTCATAATGGATATAGTGTATGACGCCTCTGTCACCCTCCACAGCCGGGAGACGATTGCTTTACATCCGCTCCGAATCGGGGGGCATGTACGCGGATTTGGCACGAATTATGCCGTCGCGCCATTTGCCCGGTGCCATGCCGAAGCGGGCACGAAACAGGCGCGATAGGTGGGTCGCGTCCGTTAAGCCGACCGCACGGGCGATCGTTTCCAGTGTTTCGTCCGTGGTTTCCAGGCGAAGGCGTACTTCCGATAGCCGCATCTCGGTAAGTAACCGAACAGGGGTCTGCCCCGTCGCGCGGACGAACGCCCGGTCGAACGCGGTCGGGTGCAAAGAGGCGATGCGGGCAAGATCGGTACGCGTGATCCGGGACGACAGATTCCGGCGCAAATAGGCGACCACGGGTGCGAACCTACCGACCGGGCTCGACAGCAACGACGGGCGTGGAACGGAGCCGTTTTCTTCCCACGCTTCGATCAAAAAGGCAAGCAGTTGTGTCAGCAGGGCGGATTGCCGTAAGCGATTCACCCCGGAGACTCCACCGGTTTTCGGCACCGATTCCAGACGCGCGAAGGTTTCACGGTAAGCGGATAACCGATCGCCCCTGAGCGTGATGACGGGCGACAACGGATAGCGATCCAGAAGGTTTTCGGGGTGTGGATCGTGGATCCGCGCTTCGCACGCCAGCCATAGATGCAGACCGGAATGGAAGTTGGTTTCCGCGAAAGCGATATCAGGCGGATGTACCATCACATCGCCGGGACACACCGCGTATGTCCGCCCCCCGGTCGCGAGCGCGACCGTGCCCTCGACAACGTGGCTGATCGTCCAGTGTGGCAAGACGAGACCGCGCAGATCGAGACGGTGATACGGCGCGGATTCGCACACATATAATGCCGTCTCGATGCGTTCGCCGATCTGCTCCGTTGCAGAGATCACAGGCATATCCTCCTTACTTTCCGGCGGGCGGCTTGAACTCGGCGAGTTGTTCGGGCGTAGCGGGGGGAATGAGCGTCCCGTCAATGATCGCTTTCTTCAATTCCTCGATTTTCGCCATCGCGTCAGCGGGAACGTCCTGCTTAGTGTATTCCATCGGCGACAGCCCGACGCCTTCTTCTTTCAGTCCGACCGTAGTCGTCCCGGTTTTGAAATTACCAGTCGCGGTTCCCTTGACGGCTTCATAAACGGCGACATCCACCCGTTTTACCATCGAGGTTAGAACGCGCCCTTTGGCTTCGGCGTCCTGATCCTTGTCCACACCGATGGCGTAGAACCCTTTGCCTTTCGCTTCCACCGCTTTGATGACGCCGACACCGGTCTCGCCCGCCGCATGATAAATGATGTCCGCCTTGGCGTTCATCTGCGAGATGGTCAATTCCTGTCCTTTTTGCGGATCGTTGAACGCGTTCGCGTAACCGACTTTGACCTCGGCTTCGGGGTTCGTCGTTTTCACCCCGGCTTTGTAACCCGACTCGAACTTGGCGATGAGCGGCATCTGCTCCCCGCCGACGAACCCGACCACGTTCGTTTTCGTCATCAGCCCGGCTAACGCGCCGACCAGAAATGAGCCTTGCTCCTCCAGAAACTTGTACGATGCGCAGTTCGGCAGATCAGGCGCGTCGCCATCAATGATCACGAACTTGACATCCGGAAAACGGGGGGCGACCTCTTTCACGGCATCCTGCATTTTGAAGCCGACCGCGAACACGATGTCGTACTTGTTTTGCGCGAACCGCGACAGGTTGCTCACATAATCGGCGTTCGCCTTGGATTCCTGAAACTTGATGTCGGTGCCGAAGTCCTTTTCGGCTTTCTGTAACCCTTCGTATGCCATCTGGTTGAACGACTTGTCGTTCACGCCGCCGGTATCCGTCACTAAACCCGCTTTGATTTTCTTGACATCCGCGGACGACGCACCGGTCCCGCCCGATGCGGTCGAAGCGGTCGCGGACGGCGACGCCGTGTCGGTTGTGGTGCCGGAAGGACACCCGGTAAGAAACGGTGCACTCAAAGCGGCGAGTGCGAAAGCGGCGAAAAAGCGACGGCGGGTAAGGCGAGCGGGATGAGAATTCAGGGATTGATACACCGGGCGGAGTTCCTTATATCGAAAATAGGTTGTAAACAGCGAGAACGAATCCGTGTTCGCGAAGGGGATCGCGAACGCCGACTCATTGTGCAACAAAACTGGCGTCTTTGCCAACGGGTAACACGCAGGCTAATCGCGGGTGTCTTTTTTCGTGACCAAGCCCTCGCGCCAGGCATATACCGCCGCTTGCGTCCGATCCTCCAGCCCCAGCTTGCTCAGCAGACTGCTGACATACCATTTCACCGTTTTCTCACTCAGGAACAGGGATTCCGCGATGCGTGCGTTGGCGAATCCCTGCGCCAGATACTCCAAAACTTCGCGTTCCCGCTCCGTCAGGTCTGTGAACGGATGATTCTTCGCGCTTGCGGCTTTTTCGCGTCCTTCTTGCAGGGACCGAACAACGATGCTGGCAACCCGGGGGTGTAAGACGTTCTCACCCCGCGCAGTTCTACGAATCGCTTCCGCGAGTTCGGCAGGGCGCACGTCTTTGAAAAGATAGCCATTCGCCCCGGCGCGCATCGCCGGAATGATATGTGCTTCGTCCTCGAACGACGAAACAACCAGCACGCGAATATCGGGGAATCGCTCCCGGATGCACTGGGTCGCGGTGATGCCATCGGATTCATCGCCGAGGGCAAGATCCATGAGCACTACGTTTGGTATCGGGAACACCGCGCAACGCGCGACCGCCGCGTCCGCATTAGTGGACTCGCCGACGATCTCGATCCCCTCCTGGGCGGACAGAAAGGCACGTAGACCCTGTCGCACCAGTTCATGATCATCCACCAATAAAACCCGAATGGGGTCACTCATGCCAGCTCACCTTTATCTGTGTCCCCTCGCCGGGAGCACTCCGCACGGAAAAACTCCCCTTCGGGAGCGATTGTGCCCGTTCCCGCATGTTCTGCAATCCGTTGCCGCCATCACGAGGCTCGCCGCGGAATCCGCGACCATTGTCGGCAATGGTTACACTCGCCACTCCCGACTCCCCACACTCGACTTCTAACAACACGGTGGTCGCTCCGCTATGTTTAGCGACATTGGCAAGGGCTTCCTGCACGATCCGGCATACCGTCTGCACCGTTTCCGGCGCGAACTGGGGTAAATGAACGGGTGCTTCGACCGTAATGGGCGCGATGTTGCTTTCCCACTGGTTCGCAAGCGAGCGCAACCGGTCGGCAAACGTTTCCGCCGTTGCTCCGGGCGATTGATGAATGGTCTTCAATATCTCTGCCATTTCGCTCTGTGCCAGTGTTGCGGCTTCATCGGCGCGTGACAGGGCGATAGTCCGTTCGGCATCGCTTACTTCCGGTCGGTTCGCGGCGGCGACGTGCATTCGTAAGGCGAAAAGTCTTTGCTTGACTGTGTCATGCAGCTCGCGGGCGAGGCGACTCCGCTCCTCCCATTGCGCGACCTGTGCCTTCAGCGCAATCAGAGTCGTCAGTTCATCCGCCATCCGGTTCAGACGTGCAATCATCTGTCCCATCTCATCGGTTTCGCCGATTGCTACCCGGTGCGCGAAGTCACCGAGGCTCCATTGCTCCGTCCCCTGGGCGACTGTTTCCAGACGCGTCGTCCATCGCCGTGCGACAAAGGTACCAAACCCTAACCCGACCAGCGATGTGCATACGACCACGATCCAGACATCGATCTGAAATGCTTCCGCAAACCGGGCGGGTATTTCACCCGGTGCCAGGCGATACGAAAAACGATATACCAGGACACCGCACAACTCGTTTCGTGTGTCTCGAATTCCGGTTGCGGCGAGGCTGGTGCCGTCCGCCTCTCGTACCGCAAGATCTTCCGGGTCTCGTTCGCCTTTGACGACTCGGGCGATCAGTTGTCGCTCGCCGCGAGTCAGCGGCATATTGTTCTCGGTAGCGGGAGCGTCCGGTAGACGCAGTAGATTTCCCTGAGCGTCGGTCAGAGTGATCCGCACGGTTTGCGACTTCGCCGCCACGTACCCGAAGCGAAACTGTTTCTCCGACTTTTCTCCCGCTGTCTCTGCGTCTGCGGCGACACGGCGTCGCCAGGCTCCCAGTTCCGCCGCACGATCCGGGGTTAACGGGGCAGGCGATAGATAGGGTGCCGCTCCCGGTGAGATTCGGATCAACTCATCGGCGATGACGACGGGCGTGTAGGGAAATTTCAAAACGAGATACGCAGCAACCATCCCGCCGAGGAGTTCGATAAACAGGGCAGCGAGCGCGGTGACTACAATATAGGTAACAGTCAACCGCCAGTGGAGCGGCATAAATCGAGATTTAGCGATAGGGCGTAGGTGGCGCATATCAGGAGTGTACCAAAGCCGTCCGTGAACGCCATCAGACTACAGGCGGAAAGGGCCCCGCCTTGAGATGGGAAACGATCCGCGAGATTTCGTCCTCCCGCCCGATGTGCGAAAAGTGAACGCCCTGTATTCTGACAAATGATGCCGCATCACGATGACTCATCGCGGCGAATAAAAGGACGAACGGATGAACGGATGAAACGACGAACATTTATCGCTACTTTTGTGGGGAGTGCTTTACTGCTCGCCGGATGTGGAGGCGGTTCGAACGCCCCTTCAACCCCATCCGGGGCGGAGCAACGTGCCGCAGAACGATTGACCCGCTCCGTGCGCGAAAAGTACGGACTTCCCGCACTCGGAGGAGTCGTCATTAAAAGCGATGGCTCCCCGGTCGCACTTGCCGTAGACGGCGTTCGACAAGCCGGTAAATCCGATAAAGTGAATCCGGATGACCGCTGGCATATCGGCTCCTGTGCGAAATCAATGACCGCTGTTCTGGTCGCCCGACTGGTCAGCGAGGGGAAATTATCCTGGGACAGCAAACCAGCCGACGTTCTTCCCGAATTGAACGGGAAGATTCATCCCGATTATGCCAGCGCGACCCTGCGCCAAATCTTGCTGATGCGGGCGGGGCTTCCCGGCGTCGAGTCGCGCGACGAACTGGCGGCACTGCCCCCCGTTTCCGGTACGCCACGCGAGCAACGCCGCGCCATTTCCGGTTATGTGTTATCCTTACCCGCCGAAAATACGCCGGACGAGGCGGCGTACTCGAATGCTTCCTATGTGGTGGCGACCGCGATGGCGGAAGCCGTTGCCGGGGACACCTGGGAAAATATGATCCGCAACCGCG
>JACMIS010000335.1 GCA_014381035.1 Armatimonadota bacterium | reverse complement strand
TGTGGCGCGAAAACTGCCCCTCCATCGCCGACACGTTGACGATGAACCGCCGCGCGAACGGCGAACGCATCAGGAGCGGCTTCAGGCGGCTGTTGAGCAGGAACGGCGCGACCGAATTCACGAGTTGCACCTCTAACATTTCCGGAGCACTGACTTCGTCCAAACGAAGCAACCAGCTGTTCGTGGTGCGCGAGTCGGCGCGTTCCTCGTTGTCCTCCCATTTGTTCGCCGGGAGGACATCGATAGCCGGGGAAGCCATCGCCGGAAGCAACGAAATGCTATCGGCGGCGGTCGTGACGGGGGCGTTCTGCGCGACCAGCCGCGACGCTTCGATGCCGAGCGTCCCCGGCTCCTCACCCGCCAACAGTTCCGTGTAAAAGCCCGGCGGGCGGGCGATGGTCTGCGCGGCGTTGTGGATCACGATGTCGATTGCCGGTTCGGTGTGCAGAAGATGCTGTACGAACTGCTCCACGGACGGCAGGTTTCGCAGGTCCAGTCCGTACACCTGTAGCCGGTCCCGCCACACGCCCGAATCCGACTCGGCAAAAAAGCGGCGGGCGGCGGCGTTCGGGAAGCGCGTGGTCAGGATCACTTTCGCGCCGTCGCGCAGGAGGCGCAACACGGCCTGGTAGCCGATTTTGACGCGCCCCCCGGTAATTAGCGCGGTGCGTCCGCGCAGGTCCGCGCTCAGGTGGCGCATCGTGAAGTTGATCTCGGCGCATTTCGGGCAGAGCAGGTGATAGAAAAAGTGGACCTCGGAATAATCTTCCTTGCAGATGTAGCAGGTTTCGGCGCGGTTCAGGATGCGCGGCGGCGCGGGCACGGGCGGCAGGGCGAGCGCACCCGCCGAAAGCGCGTCGCGCTGAATCCGCACCATCGCGGTTTCGGCTTGCGCGGCGCGGTCCTCGGTCCATTGGCGTTGCCGCTCGGCGCGAAGATCGAACTTCTTGCTCTGGCGGTATACCTTCGCAATCAGGGCGTTAAAGTGATCGCTCCGGCGGATACTTCCGCGCGAATCGGCGACCCGTTGGAGGACTCGGAGGCAGGTCTCCATTTCATCGGCGGAAATTTCCATAGTTTGTTCCGGGACCATTCTACCGGACAAACGGGGATGTGACAAAACGGACGTTCACGCGGTTTCGCGAACCGGCGGCAAGCCGAAGAGCGCGAACATTGCCGGGTCCATGAAGTGCGTCACCGTGCCGACCTTTCCGTCCTGCAGATCGAGGACGTGGATCGCGTGGGCTTGCCAGGGTGAGCCTTCCCGATGCCGCCCGTATAGGGCGAACGCCGGTTGCCCGTTGGAGCGGGTCGGGACCAGATGGAACTCACTGTATCCCGTTTTTTCCCACGCCCATGCCAGCAGTTCGCGGATCGCGCCGCGCCCCCGGTACCATTCCGGACGTGGCGGCATACGGAACACGGCGTCCTCCGTCAACAGGGCGACGAACCCTTCCAGGTTGTGACTTTCCCACGCACGGACGTACCGGTCGAGCAGGAGACGTTGTTGCCGGTCAGGGAGCGACGGGGACGTTAGTGTCGGCGTTTTCCTTCGGAGCGTGTCTCGCGCCCGTTGCAACGCGCTGTTCACGGAAGCCACCGACGTGTCGAGCGTACCCGCCGCCTCGGCGGCGGACCAGCCCAGAGCATCACACAGGAGCAGTATCGCTCGCTGACGGGGCGGCAGGTACTGGATAGCGGCGACAAAGGCGAGTTGCGTCGCCTCGCGCATTTCGTACCGCGCGTGCGGACCCGGCGCGGCGTCGGGAACCGTTTCGAGTAGCGTGTCGGGGTAGGGTTCCAGCCACAGGAGATCGGGCGGCGGTTCCCCCTCCGGCGGTTGCGTGGCGGGCGGACCGGTGCGTTCGGGAACGGCGCGGCGCGGAACCCCGCGCCGCGCCAGCCGGCTCAAGCCCACGTTCGTGGCGATGCGATACAGCCAGTTGCGCAACGATGCCCTTGCTTCGAAGCGGTCCAGACTTTTCCACGCGCGTACCATGGTTTCCTGGACCGCGTCTTCCGCCTCATGCGCCGACCCGAGCATCCGGTAACAGTGCGCCTGCAGTCCCTTACGGTACGGTTCGGTGTCGGTGGATATCATGAACGGTGTCACTTCCGCTTATCCTACCGCCTCGATCCCCGTTGCGGACACGGAAAATACGCTCCCTTCCCGTTGCGGCGTCTCACAGACAAGCCGGACGACCGCCTCCGCCACCTGTGCGGGCGTCTGTGTATTTTCCGCCCCCGCGATAAACTCGGACTCCTTGATGCCGAGGTATTCACTGTAGGCTGTCACAGCGATCTTGCCGAGTTCGGTTCCCGGCATGATGCGTGCCGGTGCCACCGCGAGGAACCGGATTCCGAGTGCCGAGCGGTCCGACTGTTTCTGACAATACTCGGCGAGAAACATCTGCATCCGTTTCGCCCCCGCGTAACTCCCCGAAAGGTGCGACCCCATCAGCGCGGCACCGCTGGAAAGGAGAACGACGGCGGAGCCGGGAGCCAGCGGTTTCCGCAGGGCGGCTTTGCAGAAGTGGAACGACGCTTTGACATCGGCGTCCCAGACCCCCGAAAACTGCTCCCAGGTCTGGTCTTGCACCGCCGCCATGACCGGGTTCGCCCCGCCACAAAGGACGAGCACATCCGGGCTGAGCGACTGAAAGACCCGGTCGGGCGCGCTCTTCTCCGTGGCATCGACGCGCAACGTCATCGTGCCCGGCACCCGGTCGGTGAGTCGGGCGAGCGTCGCCTCCCGCCGCGCCACGGCGAGCACGCGGGCACCCGACTCCCCCGCGATGGCGACGATCTCGCACCCGACGCCCTGACCCGCCCCGACGACCACGATATTTTTACCGTCTAAACTGGACATAGATACCTCTTCCCTTCTCGGGCGCATGGACACGCGCCCGTACCACTACAGACCCGGTGGGTGCCGAAAACTCATCGGTGCCTTTGCTGTTTTCTGAAGCACGAGAGGTTCCGTCCATGCCGGGCAGGTGAATCGCGTCTTAATTTTTCGGAGGTTCGGGGACGGCGTGGGTGAAACGCGCATTTTTATACAAGACGAGAAATACCGGAAACTTTTTTCCGGTATTTCTCGTCTTGTATGACATGGGGAGCGAAACACGATGACAGCAACCGAGAACGAAGTGGATAAACCGGCGAGCGGGTCGGGCGCGGAGCATGCATCCGGGTGGACCTTTCTCACCAACCATTCGCACGTGCTGATCTGCCTCGCCGAAGAGCCGACCATGCGACTGCGCGACCTCGCGGACCGGGTGGGCATTACCGAGCGGGCGGTACAGCGGATCGTCACCGATCTGGAGGACGCGGGCTTTGTGACGCGGATCAAGGACGGGCGGCGCAACTGCTACGAGATCCATCCCGATCACGCATTGCGCCACTCCATCGAAAGCCATTGCACGGTGCGCGACCTGATCGGTTTCGTGCGGGGGCGATGACGAACGGCACACGCAGGTGCGCCGCAGCGCGACGGCGACACTCCTATTCGATGAAATCATTGCGCCATAAAAACAACTCCCTATACCGGTATCTGGCGTACGCCGTGACCGCCCTGGCATCGGTCGTGACAACCGCGTCCGACGAGGTATGGGGGCAGGACGACGCCGGGACGGTGCAAAACGCCGCCCCCGCCGCCGCCGCGCCCCCCGCCGTACTGACGCTCGCCGACGTTCTGGCGCAAGCCGAGGTGAATCACCCGAAACTGCGCGGGAGCGATGCCGAGCGACGCGCGGCGACCGCGAAGCGCGTGTCGAAACAGGGCGCGTTCGACCCGGTCCCGTTCGCGGGGTCGGACTACCTGCGCTATAACTCGACTTCGACGCGGGGCAAGCCGCTCGACACGACCATGAGCGACGTGGGAGTGGAACTGCCGTTTCGGAACGGGATCAAGGTGGTGGCCGGGACGCGCCTGAACCTGGGCAGCCCGAAGTCGCCGGAATCATCCACCGGAAACACGGGCGAATGGAACGTCAGCATCAAGGCACCGCTCCGGCGCGGCCTCGGCATCAACGA
>JACMIS010000334.1 GCA_014381035.1 Armatimonadota bacterium | reverse complement strand
TCTCGCGGCATGGGCAGCAGTAGGAGCCTGTTGGGTAGGCGCGTTTGTAATACACTACAAACGAACGGTGCCGGTGGTGTCGTATGATACCCGGCTACAGGAAGCGAAGTTAGACGCGCATCATTAGGAAGTACCCCCACCCCCATCCCCTCCCCACTCCACAGGAGCGGGGGAGGGGATGGGGGTGGGGGTAATCTGGAATAACTAAAATGGCAAACGGACACGATAACCACGATCACGGATACGAAATAGACCGCGTTCCGCCCGACCTGCTTGGGCAGATGGGCTACGAGACGCGGGACGTCGGCCCGGTCGCGATTCTGCGCTGGATCGCGGGCTTGTTCGTCTTTATTGCAATCGTCACGTTCGGCACGTTGCTTTTGATGAACAATTTCATCCCGGAAACCGGACGCGTCGCGTATGAGTCCGAAATATTTCGCACCCGCCCGATCCGTAACAATCCGATGCAACCGCAACTTCAAACCTTGCCGAAGCGCGATATGATTATGTACCGGCGCGACGAAAAGCGGGTTGTGGACGGCTATAGCGCGACAAGCGAGGGGCGTGTCTCGATTCCCGTCAACGAGGCGATTGATGCCATCGCGAAGGAAGGTATCGCCGGTGTGAAAGCCGCCGCACCGGAATCCACCACCGATGCGTACCCCGGCTCCGGGAAGTATGTGAGCGATGCTACGACCACCGCGGAAGCCCCCCGGACGGAGGATGGCGCGGAAGCACAGACCGCGACTCCGGATTCAGGGCGTGCGACCGATGTTTTGACCGAAGAGCGCAAAAACGTGCCGAATGAAGCGCACGAACAGGGCGGACATGGCACTGAGAATTAGAAAGTGCTGGTGACAAAAATGTTCAGGAGTATGACACGATTCAACGCGGGAATGACGGCAGTCGCGGCAGCAGTGTTCGCGGCATCGCCCGTGTTCGCGCAGGTCGGAGCAACGGGGCGGCAACAGGACCCCCCGCCGAGTCTGACCAATCCGTACACACCGCCGCGAAACACCGGCATCAATGCGGCGACCGATGTCAAGTTCGACCAGAAGTTAGACACACAGATAACACTCGGCAATACGTTCCGCGACGAATCGGGCGCGACAGTCGAACTGAAAAAGTATTTCCAGAGCGGTAAGCCGGTCGTGCTGGTGATGCCGTTCTATAAGTGCCCCGGTATCTGCTCTGCGATGCTGGACGGCGTCTTGAAAACGGTCGCCGACAAGCGCAACAAATTCCAGATCGGGCGCGACTATCAGGTCGTGTCGGTGAGTATCGCGCCGAAGGAAACACCGGAACTGGCGACGGCGAAAAAGCAGGAGTATCTGTCGCTCCTCGGGGTGCCTGGTGCCGAAACGGGGTGGCATTTCCTGACCGGGGACGAAGCCAACATCCGTAAGTTAGCCGATGAGATTGGTTATAAGTACAAATACGATCCCAAGACCGACAATTACGCGCACGCGAGCGGTATAGTAGTAGCGACACCCGATGGGCATGTTTCGCGCTACTTCTACGGGGTCGAGTACCCGGCGGGGCAGATGAAACTGGCACTGACCGAGGCGAGCCAGGGCAAGATCGGCTCCGTCGTAGACCAGGTGATTTTGTTCTGCTACCACTATGACCCGCAAACCGGGACATACGGGCTGGCGATTTTTCGAGTGATGCAGGTCGCGGGCTTTTCCACGATCTTCCTGCTCGGTTTGTTTATTGTTCCGGCGATTATCAAGGACGCGAAGGCACCGAAACTGATGCCTGCCGTGACCGAGCCGGGTATCGTGAAAGAGGATAAAGCGTAACGTATGGGCGAGCAATCATCCGCATTCGGGTCTACCCCGTGGCTTCCTGTCGCGGCTTCCACCTATGCCGACGACGTGGACAAGCTGTTCTGGGCACTAACCGCGCTCACCGTTTTGTTCACGGTGTTAGTTTTCGCCGTCGGTATCGGTCTTGCCACATACTACCGACGCGGCAACAAAGTGGATCGCACACGCCCGGTCGGTCATAATACGTTGCTGGAAGTCGGCTGGAGCCTTCCGCCACTCCTGCTCGGTCTGGGGGTCTTCTTCTGGTCCGCGAAGGTATACACCCAGGTATATACCGTCCCGAAAAACGCAAAAGAAGTCTTCGTGATCGGCAAGCAGTGGATGTGGCATCTGCAACACACGAACGGTATCCGGGAAAACAACGAATTGCATGTGCCGGTCGGCGAGCCGGTCAAGATCGTCATGATTTCGCAGGACGTGATTCACGCGTTCTACGTTCCGGCGTTCCGTCTGCAACGCATGACGCAACCGGGGCAGTACACGACGTTCTGGTTCACGCCGACCAAAGTTGGAAAGTACCATCTATACTGCAATATGTATTGCGGCACGCAACACAGCGAAATGGGTGGCTGGGTGTATGTGCAAAGCCGGGGCGACTACCAGAAGTGGGTCGCTTCCGCATCACAACCGGTGGCGACGGGCGGATACCCCGACAAGATCGGCGGGCTGACGGCGGGACAGCGCGGTGCGGCGTTGTATGAAAAGTACCAGTGCGCATCATGCCACTCGGCGGAAGCCGTTCAACGGGGGCGGGGTCCGTCGCTGGTCGGTCTGTTCGGCAAAACGCGACAGTTAGCGAACGGCAAAAAAGTCGTGGCGGACGATGGGTACCTGCGCAACGTGCTGTACTATCCGCAGGATTATCCTCTTGCGGGCTGGGCGCAGGGAATGCCTTCCTATAAAGGCTCGCTCAGCGAGGAAGATGTGTTGCAGGTCAACGCGTATGTGAAAACGCTCTCGGCGGCGAAACCCGCGCCGGGTGGTCCGCAACAACAGGGCAACGGCGTTCTGCCGGAGCAAAATAACGGAGGAGTCAGCGACCGCGAAGGCGCGCGTGCTGCGAATACCGACAACCAGCAATGGCGGTATATGTATGGAGGGGAGCGATAGAGTATGAGCGTCCAGGCATTTGACGCGCCCGATGACGGCGCGAACCGGGGACGTGTGGCGGTCGTGGATCGCGAGCCAGAAAGT
>JACMIS010000333.1 GCA_014381035.1 Armatimonadota bacterium | reverse complement strand
TCGTGTTGCATGACCCGTTCGGATTCGTCTGGGCGACCCACCTGTTCCTACTCGGCGGTACGCGGGGGATGGCATGGCACGGCTGGCTCGGCATCGGCGCGACAGTGCTACTGCTGACCGGTCTCGCCGCCTGGCTCCCGACCGCCGCGCGGCAACTGCGGGCGCGATTGGCGGCAAAAGGAGCCACACCTGCCGCCCGACTGTTTTACGACGCGCACACGCTGGGCGGCGCGACGGTGTTGCCGCTCTTGATCGTTCTCGCGGTGACCGGCACGGCGTTTCCGTGGGAGGATGCCCTGCATAACGCGTTCCGGTTGCCCGAACCCCGTAAGTACGCGGTGGCTGAGGAAAGGGTGCGACCGATCTCGGCGGACGTTCTGCTCCGAACTGCCGACCAACAGTTGCCCGGCATGCGGGTACGCCGCCTGATCCTTCCGACGAAACCCACCGATGTGGCGCGGGTACAGATGATCGCCCGCCGCCCGACTCTCCTCGCCCGCGCCACGGTGACGCTAAACCCATACGATGGAGCGGTGCTTTCCGTCATCCAGGAGACGGAGACGGAAGGCGGGGAGCGTTTGCTGAAGGTTTTGCCCGCCCTGCACTTCGGAGCGTGGGGAGGGATCACTGGCAAACTGATTTATTGCGTCGCCGCGCTCGCCGCGCCGGGGTTATTCCTGTCCGGTGGGTACTTATATCTGCGGCGACTCCACGAACGTCGTCGAGATCCCACGGTTGGCGGCGGGAATACGTGAGTTATTCCAGGCGACGTAGGACGAGTCCCCAGTGATACGCGCAACACGTGAGGTTTTCGTCGCGCTCCCAAACGAACCCGACTTCTTCCGCCCAGGCGCGGCACTGCTCCGGCTTCGGGCGGACGGCTAAAGAAGGACCGCGCGGCGTCGCCGGGTCGTGAATCCAGTGGATGATAGCGACCCTGCCGCCCGGTCGCAGATTACGATACGCCTCCCGGAGATGCGTGACGGGTTCCTCGCAGTGCAGCATGTTCAACAGCAAGGCGAGGTCACAGGTCGCGTCCGGCAGACCGGGCCCGTCCGCCATCAGGTCGCGCCGGATTACCCGGACGTTGGCGAGGTTGACGTTTCGCGTTCGTGCCTCCGTCGCGACGATCATTTCCGGGTCGATGTCGAGCGCGTAAACGGTGCCGGAGACGGCGGCGGCGACCGGGACGGTGAACGTGCCGTAGCCGCAACCGAACTCGACGACGTTCCCACAGGAAGCGTCCGCTCCCATCCGCTTCGCGATGCATTCCGGGTCGAAAAAGGTCTCCCAGTAGGACTCTTCGGGCATTCCACTTTCGCGTGTTTTCATGGGATCATCGTCTCCGTTCGTGCTGTCTTTCGCCATGCCGTCGCGAGCGCGGATACGACGGACAGCGCGTCATAGACACCGTTCGCAACGCCCTTCTCGAAATCGCCGCTGATGTTCGCCATCTGGTTGGTGACATGCGCGACGCAGATAACGCTTTTCTGCCGTGCCTCGGCGAACGCATACAGCGCGGCGGCTTCCATCTCCACGGCGACGACTCCGTTTTGCCGGTGGTGTTCGATGGCTTCGGCGGTTTCGCGGAACGGCGCGTCGGTCGTCCAGGTCGCCCCCTGCAACACGGCGAACCCTTTTTCGGCGAGGGCGGATGTCGCTTCGCCCAGAACTGGCGACAGCAGGGCGGGTAGGTGGCTGTGTTCGGACGGCGGCAGGTAGTGGTAACTCGTTCCCTCGTCCCGCACCGCCCGGTCGATCAGAATAAAGTACGGCGGATCGGTCACCGGCGTGATCTGCCCCGACGACGTGACGCTGAGGAGCAACTCGCACCCGGACGCGAACATCTGCTCGGCGACCAGCACGGCGAACGCGGAACCGACGGCGCACCCTACCACGCCGATCTCCAAACCGTCGTAAGTGAAGCGGTGCATCGACGTGTGATAACACGCCCACGCGGGACAGAGCGAGGCGGTGCCGTCGCCGCTGAGTTGTCGCACGATGTCGCCGTCCGGGTCGAGCAGGCAGATGGCGGGGACCGGCTGCTCCGGCAACTGCTTCTGCCGCCTCGCCTCGCGCAGTAATCCTTCCGGGCTGAACACGGACGGCGCGGCGTAGTTTTTGTTCTCAAGGAGTGGGGGCATGGATCGCGTTCCGATTATACATCACTTTTCTATCGGTTCGTCGCTTCGCATGAAGTCATGAATGCAAAGCGATTCATGTGAGGTACAATTCAATCGCTTCCGATTCTTGTGATACTACCGGGATAGAGATACGAATATGAACAGAAAACTGTTGGATCGGCGCGGGCTTTTGCGTGCCGCATCCGTGATCGGCGCGGCGGGCGTCCTCGCGGCGGGACGAGAAACCGTCGCCTCACCGGACGATCATGACAAGAAGCGGGACCGGGCTATATCGCCTGTAAAGACCGCGCCGCTTACCACCGGGGAGATAGTTGCTATTGAGAAGGCACTCGGCAAGAAAGGGAACGTCAACGAATCCCAATCGCTTTACACTGTGCCGCTCCCGCGCAACGATCTGAGGGTATCGATCAAAGGCGAGCCTGTCCCGATTCCGTTTGGCTTCGGCGGGTGGGTGAGTTTCAAGCGTAGTGTGGACGGGAAATCGGTTATGGTAATGAGCGACACGGT
>JACMIS010000332.1 GCA_014381035.1 Armatimonadota bacterium | reverse complement strand
CGAGGCGCCGGGTCGCACACCGCAGGCATTTTACCGCGCGGTAGCGGTGTGTCCCGCCCAGGAGGTGATCCACACCAACCCGCCACGGTATCGCGGATGTTTCGCCGCAAACGGTGCAGGTGATCGTTGTATCAGAAAGAACGGTTTGTTTTGTCTTCACGGCAGGGATTCAGCGACCTCGACCCACGCGAAGCGGTTCGTTTCACGTAGCGCTCGCGCCATTGTGCTCGCTTGATCGGCAGATTCGGCGAGACCGAACACGGCGGAACCGGAACCGCCGAGCAGTACACGCAACGCGCCCGCGTCGCGGACGGCACGGTGCGCTTCGGCGACTTCCGGAAATGCGGGCAGAACCGCCGCCTCGAAATCGTTCCCGAGCGCGGACGCGATGGCAGAAAGGTCGTTCGGTGACGATTGTAACACGGATACCAGGTTTTGTGTCGCACTGCCGGATGTGCGGTCTGGGATCGCGTCTAAAAGTTGGTAGGCGGCAGGGGTTGGGACACCGACGTGTGGTTTGACCAGAACGCCGTGCAGGGTCGGCATCGGCAAGCCGAGACGCTCCACGATGTCGCCCCGCCCTCGCATGCGCACCGCGCCAGGAACCATAAAGAGTGCGACGTCGGACCCGATTGACGAAGCAATGACCATCAGTTTGTTCTCAGATTCGGTCTCGTAAAAACGGTCCGGGTTCTGCTGAAGTGCCTGTAAAACGGTCGCCGCATCGCTACTCGCGCTACCGAGTCCGGCCTGATACGGAAGGCGCTTATTCAGTTCCAACAAAACGGAGCAATGCGCCTTGTCATCCATGTAACGCTTTGCGGCCAGATACGCAAGGTTTTTCTCTCCCGTCGGCAAGGCGGGGTCGCTACACCACAATTGCACGATACTTTGCGGTGTGAACCGGGTGCAGTATCGAATCTCGTCGGACGGCGACAACTTGACGACGACGCTGTCTAAATCGTGGAATCCATCGGGTCGCGGCGGAAATACGTCGAGCGTCAGATTGACCTTGCAGGGCGCGTAGACCGTTCGCCACGGCAAGACTTCGTTCACTGCGTCGCTTCCGTTTCCTTGTCCCGGACGGACTTCAGGAGTACGCTACGCATTCCGTGGTTATCCGGCACGCCCGGGGCGACGCTCGCTTTACTCCAACCCGGCGCAGTGATTCGAAATCGCCCGGGAGCCGGTCGCGGGAATGGGATCCGCCCTGCCTCGATCGGCACCCGGAACGACTTCATGCCTTTCAAGAGGAGTACTCCCCCGCCGTTGTTCGCTTCATACTTTCCGGCTTTCATGGGAATCCACGCCGGGAGCCCGACCGACAGCCCGGTCTCCAACTGTCGTGAGACCGCACCCGAAAGCGCGGTTAAAAAGTCTCCCGCTCCGGTGTTGGTGATGGTGAACAGCGCCTCGCCGACTACCCTCGACCCGAAGGCCCGGTCGCAGTCCAGCACAGCGCCGATATAATAATCCATCGCATCGGTGGCGTCGCCGGTGAGTGTTTTGCTTGCCGCCCCGCCCTCTTGCCAGCGTCGCATCAGCGGCGTCACCTGACGGTCGTTATACAGAGACAGACCTTTTACGTAAGCATCGTCATTGTCCGGGTAGGATGTCAGACGGTCTTCAAGAAGCCACTTTATATAAAGTCTTTCGCCTAAGAACCCCGCCGCGTCGTTCTCCGGTTCGGCATAGCCACGGGCGGCAGGGAGCGTCAGATGCCCCCATTCGTGCGCGACCGTCCGAACCAGTTCGATCGATGTTGTGATCCTGCTCGCGGCGAAAACGTAAACGTTGGCGTCGCGCGTTTCCCCCCCCGCGTGCGCGGCGTTGGGAGGTGTCGGGACAAACCATACGTGCGCCACATCCGCCGACCGCCGGAAGGTCGTCTCGCGACCGAAGTGGTCGCGGTGCAGTCGCATCAGGCGGGCGACAAGGCGGGCGGAACGCACGGCGGAGTCCCGGTCGTCCGACTCGAAATGAACGACCACGCGGCGCGACATCGCCTTCGTCATCGGTACGCGCTCGTAAATGTAAGCCACGCGGGACGTGCGAATTTTATAAACGGGGTCCTTTGCGGGGGTCGGCGGAACGAACGGGTCGGGAAGTAGCAGAACATAATCGCCGGGAAGGGTTTCATGGCGTACATCCGGTCGCGTGTTGGCAGTCAGCGCGGTTGTCGAGACGGCAGAAACCGGCGGTTCGAAGGCGGATACGCAACTAGCAAAGAGAACGGTCAGAAGAGCAACGAGAAGACGCAACGCCATTTGCACTCAGTATACCGCGTCGCGCTCTCCCCATCGAGAGCGTGTGAGCCCGGTTATTGCCAGACCTGCCGTGTTTCTTGCGCGCCGGGGTTAGATTCCTTCGGAGCGGTCGGAGAGGGCGAAAGCATCCGCTCCTGCGCACCCTCCGGTTGAATCAGTCGCGCCCCGCGCTGGAAAAACAGGTACGAGTAGGACCATTGGATCAACACCGAAAGCCGGTTGCGGAAGCCGACCAGATAGAGAATGTGTATGAACAGCCAGATGCACCACGCGATAAACCCGCTCACTTTGGCGAAGTGCAAATCCGCGATCGCCTTGCCCCGCCCGATAACCGCGAGGTTGCCCTTGTCCCAGTACGAAAACGGAACGGTTCCTTCGCCATACAACCGGTGCAAAATATTCTGACCGGCGATAGCCCCGCTCTGTATCGCCCCCTGCGCGACGCCGGGAACGGGCTTGTCGTCACCCATATCGAAGTACATCAGGTCTCCGGCGACGAAGATTTCGGGGTGACCGGGAACCGAAAGGTCTTTTTCGACCTTGACGCGCCCGGCTTTGTCTAACTGGTCGGT